>NZ_JACSEU010000002.1 GCF_014334335.1 Treponema sp. Marseille-Q3903 | reverse complement strand
AACTAATAACTGATTTTATTCAGTTCTATAACAAGGACCGCATACAAAAAAAATTAGGCTGGAAATCACCAAAGACTTTCAGCCTAAAATGTGCGTAACAACTGTCTAAAAAAATGGGGTCAGTTCAGCCCCCGCTAGAGAGGGTAGCGGACAAGCCAACTGGCGGAAGAAAACGCTGAGTCTGTCGAGAAAATCTGTGAGCTGTTTGGCTTGGTAGCGAGGGAGAGACTTCTCCCTCCTTTTTTTTCAGTGTGACAATATAACTTATTTTTTGTTGTCGGCTGAGTAAATGCGATAATTTGGTTTTACTGGAAAATATTCCATCGTTTTTAGATAATCTTCGGCTTCTGCGCTTTGGATCAAATTATACTGATATAAATAATAATCTGCGGCGAATCCTAGTTCCAATCCTTTTTGCATCAATTTTGTTGTGCCTGAGTTATCAATCGTCTGTTCCATCTCGCTTAAAATCCATTCGTTTTTTATTTTTTGCAATATGTTTTGCGAGGTCGGATTTTGAAGTTCTTTTTGAATTTGCTGAACGGCGTTTTTGTAATCTGCGTCGAGTTGTTTTGTGTGAGCTGCGTTTTGGACGATTATCGCGCCAAAGTCCATGCCGTACTGAGGAAACTGTGCGCTTACTGAGTATTTTTTGCGTAGCAATGAACTGATGTAATTCAAAATCGCGCAGTAAAGTGCATATTCTTTTTTGTCAGGCTTTGGGGCTTTGTTGATATAAATCACGGGGTCGGTGAACTCTGTTGTTGGAATTAAAACGGCTGGCATAGGTCCCGCTTTGTCTGCCGGCACGTCTGTCAGAAATGTATGACGTATCTGGACTGTCAGCTGTTTGTTCGACGGAATTTCGGCGAGTGTGTAGAGAGGCTCTTCAGGTGCAGTGTTGTCTGCTGTTTGCCGAGAGTTGATTGCCGGCAGCACATCTTGGCCAATCGACTTTTCAAGTGCGTCAAAAATGTTGTCGTCGAAATTTCCTGCCAGAATAACCGAATATCTGCTCGAATCCAGAAGCTGAGGGAATGCGCCTACAATTTTTTTGTAACCGGTGTCGATTAGAATATCTTTTTCTGTGTCGAATACTTTTGCAAACGGCGATTTTGAATCTAGGTTGCTTATTGCAATGCTGAGCATCTGATTTGCGGCAGTTCCGTTTTCAAGACGTTTTCTGTATTGGCGTGAGCCGACTGCTCGGTCTGCATCTGCCGGGACTATTTCTCCGTATACAAGCGCTTTTGAAATAGCGTCGCATATCGCAAGTGTATCTTCTTTTTCAAACTCAATCAAAACATATCCGCTTGACAGTCCGCATTTAAATATGATATTTGGACTTGCAAGGATAATTCCTTCTATCTGTTTTTTTTGTATTTCTTTTTGAATAAGTGTAGATAAAAGATTTATCATCACATCTTCAAAACCGTTGTCATCATACGAGTTCAATTTTCCGCCAGCGATGGAAAGTATCATTGAAACACCTGACGAAATTTCGCTTTTTTTTGATGTAACGGGAATTCCATTGGAAAGCGTAATTTTTTTTACAGATGCGATATTTTTTTGATAATAATTGTTGTCGTCTTCGCTGTAGCGTAAACCGTTGTAATATTGAACTTGATTGTCGTTCTCTTTTTTCATGTTTTGGAACATTTTTTGAACATACCAAGAAGCGTTTTTTTGTGTTATCTCTTCAAAACCCGCGGCGGCATATCCTTTTTTATTTTTTTTGTAATCTTCATCGCTTATGATTACGAATACGAACGGATTTTCTGCCTGATAAGTTTTTAGGACATCATCTGCCACTACATCGGAAATAAGTTTTTGGTGGTTGAACATGCTTTTTGCTGTTAGAGACTGATATTCGTTTTCAGATTTTTCGTCTGAATTTTCATATTCAACAGTAGGAGTGTACTGCTGAATTGCCCAAAAAGACGCAATATTATTCATAAAACTCTGTGGACTAGAATCGATGTAATTAAAACTATGTGAAAGCTGATTTTTTGCATACTGGAATTCTGCGTCTGTTGTTGTTAAAGGCACGTTTTTTACATCGTCTAAAAATTTTTGTACCTGTTGAAGTGAAGAGAGTTTGTTTTTTTTGTCTTCAGGCGGCTGAATCAAAGTCTGAATGATTAAGCGAGAGCTGTCTTTTTTGTGGGCAGCTGAAACATTTATATATTCATTTCCCGCGATATTCAATTCCGAGTAAGATGAAAGCCGTTGCTTGAAAGTCGAATAATCGTTATCGAGAACTGCAGCCATCAAATCAGCCTGCTCCATATTGAGCATTGTGTACTGGACAACAACTTGAGTCAGCTCTTTTGAAAGTTCTTTTGAATGAAGCACATATTTTCTGTGGCTGTTTACCGGCGCGCTTGATTTTTGAACAGGAGTATTGAATGGGGAATAAAAGCGGCCAAAAGTATCTTTTATTGTGATAAGAAGTTTTTCGCTGTTTATATTTCCGCTGATAAATAAAGCGCTGTTTTTTGGGATATACCATCTGTCAGAAATGTCTTTGATTATGTTACGAGCAGTCTTTTCTGTTGTTTTTTTGAACAGAGGAGGATAGATTCCAGAGTCGTGTTTCCATGGAGAACCAGAAAATACTCGAGAGTCTATTGCGGCGTTTATAAATGTTGACATTTCGTTTGCGTTTGACTGAACTTCCGCTTTAAGAGTGTTTAATTCATGTGAAAGAAGTTCATCAGAAAATTCCGGCTGTAAAAATGCGGTTGAAAGCGTTTCAAGAGTGCTCTCTGTCTCAGCTGGACTTATTTTTAGAACATATCGTGATGAATCTGCATAGCACTGAACATCTGCGAAATTGAGCGATTGATTTGCTGCTTGAACCAGGCGCGTAAATAGTTTATAAAATCCGCATGTTTCCTGAGTCTGTGCAGAAAAACCTGCACGGCAAATGTATTCAACGTGGACTAACGCATCGGAATTGTTTTCTAAAAGGAAGACTTTAAGACCGTTTTCAAGAGTGTATTCTTGCAAAAAATCTGCAGGAGCTGCGTACAAAAAAAAAGCGAAAAAAATTAAAAAAAATAGAGCGAGAGCCTTTTTTATTTTTGACATTTAAGATACTTTAACAGATTTAAATAAATTTTGAAATATTTTTCAACTTTTTTGAGAAAAATGTGATATATTAGATATTATAGACGCACATTTTGAATTTAACGTAATTTATATTTAGGAGTTTTTGTGAATAAGCACGATTTTCCAAAAATCCATTTTTATGATCAGGATTTTGTAGATATCTATAACAAAACATGGTGCTGGGTTTCACCATTTTGGATAAATCCAAAAACCGGAGAGCAGGATTCAGAGGGCTTATTTATTTATCCGAATGACGGGCAGTTGGTGATAAATCAATTTGAATCAATTGTTTCCTCTTATTTTTTGGTATATTCAAACAGAAATTTTGATGCATGCAAAAATATCGATTATTTTTACGAAAGGCAGGAAGAGTCCGGTGCAATACGCTGGAAATACGATGTAAAAACAGACACGCCTATTCTTGACAAAGATAATCCTGAAGGAATTGGACTGCCATTATTTGCCCCTGCTGAATTCAATCTTTTCCACAAGTCAGCAAACAAAAAAAGAATCAAAGACGTGATGCCTGCGCTTCAAAAATATATGAAATGGATCGACGATTCTTTTAAACAGGAAAACGGGCTTTATTCGGTTCCAATTTCCGCCACATCTATGATAAATTCGCCGCGCGAAAATGTATTTTATCCGGTTGACTTCAATGCTTGTATGGCAATCAATGCATCATATATGTCCGCATTGGGAGATATTTTGAACGATAAAGATATAAGTTTTCAGTACAGAAAAATGTATTTTGCGCTTAAAACAAAAATCAATGCTTTGATGTGGGATAATGATTCAGGGTTTTATTATGATTTAGACAAAGACGAAAAGCGCTTGAATCTAAAAACTATCGCCGGATATTGGACAATGCTCGCAGAGATTCCAAATGCAGATAAAGCCGATTTGCTTGTTGCTCATCTAAACAACCCAAAAACATTCGGAACTGAACATCCGTTCCCGACTCTCAGCGCTGATGACGAAAATTTCAGTGAAGAAGGTATGGGATTTTGTGGAAGCGTAATGCCTGCTTTTAACTTTATGGTAATCAAAGGGCTTGAAAAATACGCACGCTATGAGCTTGCTCGCGAATGTGCAATCCGTCATCTTTATTATGTACTTGAAGGACTGATGCCTAACGAAAATAAAGAGCCCGGCGATTTGTTTGAAGCTTATCTTCCAAACAAGGAGGGTAAAGCTAAAATGAATGAATCTGATTATGCACGTCCACGTTATCTGCTCACTGTAGGGCTTTCGACAATCGCATTGATGATTGAAAATGTGATAGGGCTTTCAATCAGTTTGCCGCGCAAGACTGTGGACTGGATTATTCCAAACCTCGAAATTATGGGAATTGAAAATCTTTCACTCAAACGCAACTTGATTACAATTCTCTCTAACAAGAGTTCGCGTGGCTGGGAAATTCAGATGGAAAGCGAAAAACTTTACTACTTTACCATCAACATTCTTGACCAGAAGAAAAAGACGTTGCCGATTCCAAGCGGTAAATGTTCTATGCTTATTGATAAACTTTAGGAGATTACAATGGCAACCCCGGAATCAGTCATTGAAATCGGTTCAACAGGGGTGCGCCTCCTTGTAGCCGAGTATTCAAACGACGGAAAACAAAATATCCTCGATCGTTCTGACAGACCTTTAGCAATAGGGAAAGACGTATTTACCAGCACAGTCATAAGTCAGGAAACCCAAAATCAACTTATTCAGATTTTTTTGCGTTACCGTGAGCAACTTGCTTCGTGGGGAATTTCTCCAGGTGAATGTACATGTATCGCTTCAAGTGCGTTCCGCGATGCAAAAAACTGCGACCCGATTATGGACAGGGTACTTGTTCAGACAGGATTTAAAATCAGAATTGTAGACGGAATTGAAGAAAATAAACTGATGTATCTGGCTGTATCTGAATGTATAAAAGACCAACCTGTAGGATTTAAAAAAGACGACACTGTGATACTTGTGGTAGGCGGAAGTACGACAGAAATTATGATGATGTCTGACGGCAAGATGGCGGGCGTCCACAGCCTTAGGATCGGAACAGTAAGAATCGACCAGCAGATGAGAAATCAGACAGGTTCTTACAATGATTTGCAACGCTACGTTCAAGAATCTATCAATAACACAAAAGGCTCGCTCGAGAGTGAACTGAATCTCAACCGCGTAAAGCATTTTATCGCAGTCGGACCTGACATCACTTTGTCGGCACTTCATAAAGGTCGCCCGATTTCAACTTTCCTTTGGGAAATCGATAAAAAAGATTTTTCAGACTTTGTCGACGAAATTCAGGAATACAGCGTAGATGAATGTGTCGCAAGATTTAAGATTCCTTACAGCGAAGCGGAAAACCTTCATGTAAGCCTTTTGATATATAATTTGTTTCTCAATTTTACAAAGGCAGAAAAACTTCTTGTTCCAGAGACAAATATTCGCAACGGTCTGATTTTGAGCCAACACTCTGTAGAAAATGACGAATTGCAGAGAGAATTTAAGATGCAGATAACGGCATCGGCTCGCGGACTTTTACGTAAATATCACGGAGATGAAAAGCATGCGGAATGCGTAAGAATAATTGCGACAAAAATCTACGATGCGCTGAAAGATGAAGTTGTACTCGAAGAGCATGCTCGCTTGCTTTTGGAAATCGCTGCAATTCTGCATGATATAGGCTCGTTTATACGCTACCAGAATCACAATATTCACAGCAACTACATCATACGCAACTCAGAAATTTTTGGGCTTTCAAAAAAAGATATCACGATTGTATCCGAAATCGCAAAATATCATAAAGGAAATTCCATTCCGCAAGACGAAGACAGTTTCCTTATGTTGCCTCGTTCAGACCGCATGACAATATTGAAACTCACAGCGATTCTCCGAATTGCAGATGCAATGGACCGCGGTCATATTCAGAAATTCAGCGATTTTTCAATAAAAATACAGCAGGATTCAATGATAATTCATACAAAAAACTCGGAAAACACTGTTCTTGAAAAGATTGCGCTGAATGAAAAAGCGGGAATGTTTGAATCTGTTTTTGGCTATAAGGTGATTTTGCTGTAAGCGCATTTTATAAGTTCATTTTTAAATGTTGAAGGAGAAGTTATGGAATCAAGATTTTTTAATCGGGAATTGAGTTGGCTTGAGTTTAATTATAGAGTTCTCTTTCAAGGATTGTGCAAGGAATTGCCATTGCTTGAACGTCTCCAATTTCTTTCTATCGTTACATCCAACTTTGATGAGTTTTTTCAAGTTAGAGTTGCTTCTGTAAAGCGTATGCTTATGGAAAACCCGAAAAAAGTAGATGCCGGCGGGCTTACTCCTCAGACGGTTTTATCTTCAATTTCTGCACGTGCGCATCAGATTATAAAAACTCAGCAGGAATGCCTGATGTCTGACATTTTGCCGTCGCTTGCAGAAAAAGGATTAGTTTATATTTCTCCGATTCAGTACAATCAGCAGCAGACTGAGTTTTTGCAAGGCGTTTTTAAAACGGAAATTTATCCGCTTTTGACTCCTCTCAGGACAGATGTTGAAGAATTCCCTCATATCAAAAATCTCATATCTTATGTTGCGTTTTTGCTTAAACCGATTTCGGGAATCAAAATAACATCTGAAGAATTCAAAGGAAGCGATGACCTGCCCAGAATTGCATTTGTCGAGATTCCAAGCGGCTTGTCAAACATCTACTGGCTTCCATCATCGTATAAAAAGGAAAAACAGTTTGCGCTTTTACAAGACATCGTCACAGAATTTGGCACAAACTTGTTCCCCGGATTTCAGGTAGAAGAGACTTTGCTTTTTAAAGTTGCCCGCGATGCTGATTTTGCAGTTGATGAAGATGCAGGCACAAACTTTATCAATGCGATGGAAGACGTTTTGATTCAGCGAAAATCTTCGTTTCCCGTTCAGATGACATGCAACCGTTCTAGCGATTTTATTCAAAAATTTCTGATGGAAAAACTCGAGCTCGAAAATGATGACGTTTACAAAGTAGACCAAATCATAAATCCCGGAGACTTGATGGAGCTTCGCGACGCCGATGAATACGGTAAGTTGAGTTTTGACAGATGGGAACACTTTTATCCTTCAGATTTGCCGGAAGATGAACCTTACTGGAATTTTTTGAAACTTCATGACAAGATTCTTCATGTCCCTTACGAAAGTTACGAACCTGTTGTGAAGTTTTTAAATGATGCGGCAGATGACCCAAATGTTCTTGCCATCAAAATGACTTTATATAGAACAGGGCGAGATTCTCCTATCATAGATGCGCTTGAGAGAGCGGCACAACATGGAAAACAAGTAATAGTTCTTGTAGAGCTTAAAGCACGCTTTGACGAAGAGCGAAACATCGCATGGGCGAACTCTTTAGAGCAGGCCGGTGTAACTGTGATATACGGACTTGTAAATCTTAAAGTCCACGCAAAAATCTTAATGGTTATCCGTAGAGAAAGCGATACAATCCGCAGATATGTTCACCTTGCGACAGGGAACTACAACACAAAAACTGCAAAACTTTATTCGGATATTTCACTTTTCACAACAAACCCTCAGATTGCAAACGATGCAACTCAATTTTTTAATCTTGTTACAGGTTATTCAACTTTGCAGAATATGAACTGTCTTTCGATGGCTCCTGTCACTATTAAGTCTCGTTTGATTTCTATGATAAACCGTGAAATTGAACGAAGCACTCCTGAAAATCCGGGACTCATAATTGCAAAGATGAACAGCTTTACCCACAAAGAAGTGATTTTGGCTTTGTACAAGGCGAGTCAATTCGGTGTAAAAGTTCTCTTAAATATACGCGGAATATGTATGCTTGTTCCCGGAGTGCCTGGACTGAGTGAAAATATAAAAGTCGTCTCAATTGTTGACAGATATCTTGAGCATTCGCGCATCTTTTTCTTCCAAAACGGCGGAACTCCTGAACTGTATTGCTCGAGCGCAGACTGGATGAGCCGTAACCTAGACCGAAGAATTGAACTGATGTTCCCGATTCTTGATAAAGATTGTTTTGCAGATGTAAAGTCGATTTTAGATACATACTTTTTAGACAACGCAAAAGCTATGGAACTCAAATCAGATGGAAGCTGGGAGCCGATACGTCATTCAAAAAAATCATCTCCTTTTGAAGCGCAGTCGGAACTCTATAAAAAATACAAGCGACTAAATGAAAAGCGACCGAAAAACACGGAAAAACAATTTGAAGTGAGAAGAAAATAAAAATTTGTGTTTTTTTATGTTTTGTTGTACACTGAAGGTGTAATTTTTAAAAGGAGATTAAAAATGAAAAAAAAGTTTAGTGTCGTATTTGCTGCTTTGGCAGTTTTATTTGTTTGTGTTTGTGTAGCTGGGTGTAAAAACGACACCGTTCCTCATTACGTTGTATACAGTGGAGAAAACACTGTTTCAACGATAAAAGATTATTTTCCTAACTTCGATTTGGACGACGGGTATTGGTGGGCAACGGCGTTTGATGATAAAAACTTTGATATTATTGTCACAAGAGGTAATTTAAAAACTGAATCCCTCACAGAAGTTGAGATTGAAAATAGAATTAGAGACTTAGGAGTCGGCGCTGCAAAATTTGAGAAAGTTAAGAAAATTTTTTTTGACCCCAAATATCATTGTGTACTCTTTCACAGAACCGGAAATAATGTAGAAATTTTTGCAAAATAAGTAAAACACTATTCTGCATTCAAACAACTCTTTGTAGAACCTGAGCTTTGTTATTCGGTCTTGCAAAGAGCTGTTATATTTTAAACCGATACGGAACCTTGCCGTAAAACTTTTACTGTGCTGTTTTCAATTGATACCAACGTTGACGGCAGGGCGTCTTTTTTGTCACCGTCTTTTATAATTAAATCAACTTCTTGCCCGAACTCTTCGATGATTTTATGTTCTTCATCTAAGATAGGCTGACCGCTTCTGTTTACACTTGTGCTGTAGATAGGTGCACCGCTCATTTCTATTATTTTACGTAACCATGGGTCACCGGGACAACGAAAAGCGACTGTCGGCACGTTTTGCACTAACGGCGATTTTTCTTTTGTGCTTACGATAATTGTCAAAGCACCAGGCCATTTTGAAAGTAATTCCGGCGGGATATCATCATCTGTGTAGAGTCTTATGTCTTCAGGTTTTGCAATAAGCTGAATCAGAGGTTTTGTCTCCGAACGACCTTTTATTGCACGTATTTTCACATCTGTCTTAAAATCAGTTTTAGGTGTGGGAGTTTTATCTGAATTAAAAATATCTGCGATTCCGCTGAATCCGTAGACAGTGTCTGTCGGCAAAATTGCAATTCCGCCGCTTTTCAAAACTTCCGCCGTTTTTTCAATTGAATCTTGAGATTTTTCTAAAATCATCTGTATTTCTCCAAATTTTTACGCTTGATATGGATTTTTGTGTACTTCATCTTCCGCAGTCTTTATCCATTTGTTTCCATCAAAATTGTAAATAGTCTCTTCGCAGTTGCCTTTCAGCCCGGCTCCCCAAAAATTTTCAATTCCGTGATTGTCGAGGTAGCACATCATTGCAGCAAGAAGCGCTCCGTGAGCGACAATCATAACTCTCGCATTTTGATTTTTTGCATTTATTGGCTCTATCACAGTCTTTACAAATTCCCTTGTCCTGTTGCAGACAGAATTTAGCGTTTCGCCACCGATAGGAGGAACGTATTTTTCCGGTCGTGTGAAAAAATATTTTCTCGGCAGTTCTGTGTTTATCCATTCGTTGTATGGAATTCCTTCAGACTCTCCAAAACTGATTTCCGTGAGCATTTTATCTCTGATTATCGGATAAGTTTTGTGTCCGCGAATTAAACACGCTGTCTCGTACGCACGAATAAGCGGAGAAGAGTATATGCAGTCAAAATCAACATGATCTAGGCGTTTCCCGAGTTCGCTTGCTAGCTTTCGTCCGTTGCTGTTGAGTTCAATGTCTGTCGTTCCCTGAAATCTCTTCTGTACATTCCAGTTTGTTGTGCCATGTCTTACAATGTAAAGTTCCATTTTACGCTCTGATTGCCGTCCCAAAAATCAAAATTATCTAATATTTCAGCCGACGCAGATTTGTTATTCTGCTTACAAGGCTTGTTTTTATTCCTTTTTCCGGTTCAATTTCAAACCGTGCAACTGCCTCTCCTGCCTGTTTTGACAATTCAAGGCATCGTCCAATCAATGTGATAAATGAATTTGAATTCGGATTGGGCATCGTAATTTCTACAATATCGTCATCTTTTACAGCAGCTTCGAGGAGATGAACTTTTCCTGCAAAATCCATTCCGCCTGCTTCAAGAATCTCAGTGCGAACTGCGGTGTTTGAAAGTTGTTCATTTGAAAGAATAAGTCTGTTTGAAATTCTCTGCGAGAGGCTTTTCTTTTTGTTGCTGTCCATATCCGTACATTCAAGATTTTCTTTTAGAGATTTTAAAAGTTTTTCAGCGGCGGCAATAGAAGTCTGCAAAGTTTCCTCATCTGATGTTGTTTCAAAGATTGAAAGTTTTTTCCCGGCTCTCAGAAGAGGAAAAGTTACAAATTCTGATTCTGTAACAGAAGATTTTACGCTTCCAAGAAAATCAAATCCGCTTTTTTTGATAAACTCGTCTATGCTAGAATCAAACGGAATGTTCAAAAGGTATATGCCTTCGGCGAGTTTTTCTTTGATGTATTTTTTAAAGTTTGGATTGTTTTCGGCAAATGTTATGTTTTTGTCTGTCACTTTTAAAATGAATCCGTGAAAAAGCATTGCAGAAGAATAGGCGCTGTACCATTCAGTGATGTTTGTTTTGATGCTTTTTGGAACTTCGTATGCAGAAAATGATTCAATCTTTTCAAAAATCGATTGCGGAAGCCAGCCGATATCGAACCCTGCGGAAACTGACTGTCTTGTAATTTCAAATTCTGTGACAACGCCGAATTTTTTTATAACCATAAAAGATGTCAGCGGAATGAGTTCTGAAAGCGGAAGCCCCGGCATAATCGTGACTGTAAACGTCGAATCTATGTTTAATACTCTTGGAAATTGAGCTGTGCGAGCCATAGAATCTGTTGCTATTTCATTTTGAGGTTTGAAATTACTTCTGTATAAAATTTTGCCGTCTGATGTCTTTCCGATTTCTTGAAGAATTCCAAATACAGCAGCCGATTCTATCATTCTGTCCAAGAGGTTTGCATTTTGCATCGGATCGTCTGTCCATCGAGATGTCGAGTGTGCCGATTCGAGAATCATGCTGAACCTGCTCTTTTTTGCGATTGCGGAGCCGTCTTCTGTAAACGTTCCCGCAATAAAAGCGAGTTTCAAAATCGATTCGCGTGTATAGCCGCTTTCAGGGATCGACGTAACGCAGTCGAGCAAAAGCTGGGCTTCTTTTTTAAGTCCTTCGCTGCTAAAACGAGAAACAGACGCTGCACACAAAAGTGCGTACTGCTGATTTTCGGGGAGTTTTGCAAAAGACGATATTCTCGTTTTATTTATTTTAAAAGATTTCTCGGTTTCTGTTACAAACGAAAGATTTATAAATGCGTTCATCAAAAATTTTACAAACTTTGCCCTGACTGGGAAGATATCTTCAAGTTTTGCAATTTCATTTTTTTTAATTTCACCGTTGCTTTTGTATGCAATTCCGTGCACTTCTATATAGGATATAAAAGCTGAAAGCAAGTTTGGTGAAAGCGAAAAGACATCCTCATTTGAAAAAGACGAAACTGTGTAATCAGGGAAGATTGATTTTATGTTTAGATAAGGTTTTATTTTTTCTTCCAACAGCGGATTTATCTTCAAAAATTCTCTGCCGTCAATTTTATTTTTACTTTTATAGATTATCAGGCGTTCTGTAAGATTTGCTATTTCGGCATAAATCTCTGAAAACCGGAAACTCCCTGAAAAAAAATCTGTCAAAATTTCTTGAGTTGCGCCTGGAATTATGGAAATTGCAGTTAGGATTTTTACATCAAAGGAATCGAGCAGAGTTATGATGCTGTTTGAGTTTTTTTCATTGTAGATAAATGATGCAAGTTTTTGTGTCAGACGCTGTTTGTTGTACGGGGTTTTTATCTCGCCGAGGTACAATCGCATAGTGTTAAAAAACTGCTCATCGGGCAACGATATAATCGCTTCCTCCCATCTTGAAATTTCGTTATCAGTCTGCAATGTCTAATTCTCCGTCGTATCTTATGATTTTATATTCATATCCTTGCTCTGCTAAAAATTTTTGGCGGTTGGAGCCGAATTGTTCTTCTACTGTGTTTCGCGTAATTAAAGTAAAAAAACGTGACTTTTGCTCTTTAGGACGCAATATTCTTCCAAGTCGCTGAGCCTCTTCTTGACGGCTTCCGAAAGTTCCGCTCACTTGAATTGCGAGAGAAGCGTCGGGTAAGTCTATTGCGAAGTTTGCAACTTTTGAAACAACAAGAACTTTTATTTTTCCCTCGCGGAAATCAGAATATATTTTATCTCGTTGGGAATTCGGCGTTTTTCCGGTGATTAAAATGCAGTCAAGTTCTTTTGCGATATCTTCGAGCTGGCTGAGATATTGCCCGATAACTAAGATTTTGTCTGTTGGACATTTATCGATTATCTCTTTTACAATCGGCAATTTTGCTTTGTTCATGCTGGCAATTTTGTGTTTTTCTCGCGGAGAGGCAACTGCATAGTCTATTTCCGATTCCGATGGTAAGTCTACACGTACTTCTATGCATTCCGCAGAAGCAATCCAGTGTTCGCGCTCAAGTTCTTTCCACGGAACATCGTAGCGTTTTGGACCGACAAGGCTGAATACATACCCTTCGCAGCCGTCTTCGCGAACTAAAGTTGCGGTGAGCCCAACGCGTCTCACTGCTTGAAGCTCTGCAACAACGCGGAATACAGGAGCCGGAAGCATGTGAACTTCGTCATATATAATCAGCCCCCAATGTCTTTTGTGGAAAATTGAAAAATGAGGGTACGGACCGTCTTTGTCGGGTCGCCATGTTAAAACTTGGTATGTTGCAACTGTCACTTGTTTTATTGTTTTTGTTTCGCCGGAATATTCAGAAACTTTATCTGAAGTTAAATCAGTTTTATCGAGCAACTCATCAATCCACTGGTGAACTGCGGAAATGTTTGTCGTTATGATAAGAGTAGATGTTTTTAGCATTTCCATGATTTCCATGCCGACAATCGTTTTTCCGGCTCCGCACGGAAGCACGATAGTTCCGAAACCTGTACCAGGTCTTTTGTCGCCGACTAACGCACGTGCAGAATTTTTTTGATATTCGCGGATTATAAGAGGTTTTCCGTGCAAAGTTGTCTTTCGCAAAGAGATGTCGAGATGTTCTCCATCAGTGAGAGCAACTTCATCTTTTACAGGCCAGCCTGATTGAAGCAAAATCTGTTTGATTGTCCCGCGGTCTGTCAGCTTTAGCAAAAATGAATATTCAGGCGCATCGCTGTTTTCGAAAGTCAGCGTCAACATTTTTTTTGCAGCTTGATTTGCTCCGATTTCTTTAAAAACGGGAAGAGAGTCAGCGACAAGATATAAAAAATGCTCGGTTATTTTCTTTGAAGAGTTTCCGTTTTCTGGAACTTCAATATCGGGCGCTTCAATCAGCTTGATTTTGCCGAATCTGCTTGAGATTTCTTTGATCCATATTGGAATTGACTGTGGTACATCGTAGCGCGCATATTTTTCAAGGACAGCGATTGCTTCATCTGCGGTGAATCCTGCGCTTGCGGCATTCCACAAAGAGAGCGGAGAAAGTTTATATGTATGTAAGTGTTCGGGTGATTTTTCGAGTTCAGCAAATGGAATAAGAGCATTGCGGCATTCTTCTGCAAGCGGAGCATGAACGTCAAGCAACAGCGAATGGTCACCTTGAACAATCAGAGGATTTTCATAATTCATCGCAAATTATGATTATACAGTTTTTTTTATGCTTGTACTATAAAAATGAAAAAATCCATTCCCATTTTTCAGATTAATTTTACGATGACCAGAATTAGTCAAATTATGATGACGCTGGTGGACATGGACTGACTTGAAAAACATCTGCACAAGCGGAGCGCGGAAGCCGTTTTGCAAGGAGGTTCCTGTCCACCTGCATTTTTTAAAATTAATATTCTGGTTGTCGTAAAAATTTAGCAATGCCAGATAGGTGTTGCTAGTTTATTTGAAAACGGTTGCGGACGTGTAAAATCAGGAAGCCAGCTCGTATCTTCGCTCAATTCCTGATAGAAAAGATAATCAAAATCGTATGCTTCAATTAAGTCCTGAATATCGCGGTCTTCCTGTCTGTTGACGAGCCTGTCTTCAAATTCGTTGATTTTGCCTTTTTTTGCAGGAATAGGGGTGTACTGATTCATAAGCGAAATACATGCATGTTTGTCAGCATTTTTTTTCAGCCAGCAAAGGACATCTGCCGTTTCTTCAAATTTTCCGGGTAAAAAAAGATGCCGAACAATTACTCCCGAAAGCATTTTGTCTTTTTCTTGACCGTTTTTATTTACTGTGACAATGTCTATCTGATTGTTTTTCAGCATCCACGTGATTGCGTTTTTTGCGATTTCAGGGTAATCAGGGGCGGCAAACAGTTTTTCCGAAAGGTCTGAGTTGAGAGTTTTTAAATCGGGGAGCCAGATTGTGACGAGCCCCTTCAACAATTCAAGCATCTCCACAGATTCGTATGCAGAAGAGTTCCAGCAAAAAGGAATTGTAATTCCGACATTGCGGGCATCTCTGAGATATTCTGAAATTTTTGGAATATTATGGCTTCCCGTAACAAGATTTATGTTTTCGGCGCCGGCATCTTGCAACTTTTGGCATATTCTTGTGAATTCTGTTGAATCGACTATTCTTCCAAGTCCGTCGTGTGAAATCTGATAATTTTGGCAGAATTTACAACGCAACGTGCAGCCTGTAAAGAAAATAGTCCCGCTTCCACCATGAACTGTCACGAGAGGTTCTTCTCCAAAATGAAGTCCTGCAAATGCAATTCGGAGTTCTGCCGGCTCACGGCAGAATCCAAGTTTTCCCGAAGCTCTGTCTGTGCCGCAATTGCGCGTGCATAAATTGCATTTTGAAAAATCAGGTTTAATCATATCGTTCAAATTATCTAATATGCGCCTTTGCTTACAAGAACTGTCATCAGATTTTGAAGGACTTCAACGGGAAGCTCTTCCGACTCGTAATTTACAAGGCAGGCAATTTCTTTCCAGTCATCATCGGAAAGCAAGTTTTGGTCTTCGTCGCTGTTTTCAAGAAATGCGAGCATTGCACCGAGTTTGCCGAGATTTTCATCTGTCGGCTCTGATGAAATGTCTTGAGAATTAAATATATAAGTGTTTTCCCAATATTCGTATAGAGAATTGGGAAGATTGGGCGGGCATGATGAGGAACGTTCAAACAGTTTTTTCAAATCATTTTGTATTCTGTTGTAATCGCTTTTTCCGCTGTTATTGTGTCTGTCGAATTTTTTGATTTTCTGCACATCGCTCAAAAATTTTCCAATGTCTGTCATTGTTTATAATATAACGATTATTTTGAAAAATGTCATTTTTATTTAAGGCAGCGGCGAGCACATCATCTGTTTAGGCTGAGATGGCGAACGGTGAGTTCATGCTTTACGTGAAGTTGTTTGACTTACTTTTTCATTTTTTTTATATTATTTTTATGTTCAGTGATACTCATTTTCATTTCAAGATGCTTTCAGAAGAATGTGGACTAGATGGGACGGAAATTCTTTCAACGATGGCAAAACAAAATTGCTTTTTTGGATTAGATATTGGAACAAAAGCCGATGATTTAAAAAGCCGCAGACAGGCTGTCGAAAAATGCGGAAATTTTCCTTTTGTAAAATACTCCGCCGGAATCTGGCCTGATATAGAAGCGATTCATGACCGTGAAAGAAAAATCGAATTGTTAAAGAGCAGCATTGTAGATGACTCTCTTTCTCATCCTGAAAATAAAATCGTGGCACTCGGAGAATTCGGACTCGACCATCACTGGAATCCGGCAGGTGCAGACGGCAGAAAAGAAGATGATTTTGACGAAAAAACATATCGCGGTGAACGGGAGCTTTTTGAAGCTCAGCTCAATCTTGCCCAAAACTTAAATCTTCCTGCAATAATACACAGCCGAGACGCTTTTGAAGACACTTTAGATTGCATTAAAAATGTTGGTTACAACAACGGAATTATCCACTGCTACAGTTACGGGCTTGAACAAGCGCGCGCCTTTTTAGACCTCGGCTGGTATATCAGTTTTTCTGGAAGTGTCACATATACAAAAAAAGCAAAGATTGAAGAAGTCACAAAGCTGCTTGCGTATGTCCCTGATGACAGAATTTTGTGTGAGACAGATTCTCCGTATTTAGCGCCTGCTCCGCACAGAGGAAAACCTAATTGCCCTGTTTTTGTAGAATATGTCTACGATTTTGTTGCGAAGGCGAGAAATATTTCATCTGAAAAGCTCTCCGACATCGTAGACTGCAATATTAAAAATCTATTCTTATGATTCGTGAATGCGAAATAACTTCGTTGCCGTCTTCTGTGATAAGCACATCATTTTCAAGACGAACGCCGCCTAAATCTTTGTCATACAATCCCGGTTCCAGAGTCACAATCATTCCCGGTTTGAATTTCTGTTCTGAAACTTTGCGAGTGCTTATAAACGGCTGCTCATGAATTTCGAGTCCTGTCGCATGTCCAAGTCCGTGAGGCATCTTGCGTTTTGCCGCTGCAAACACTGCGTCTGCTTTTTTTGCTGCTTCATAAACTGTGTTTTCTTTTGTGTAAAGTTTAAGGCATTCGTCGTATGCTTTTTGAACGAGGTCAACTAATTTTTCCTGCTCAGAAGTGAGGGGCCCTTTTGCAACTGTCACAGTTGTATCGCTAGTGTACCCATTGTAGACAACGCCGAAATCAAGGATTGAAAGTCCCTGCGCAGGCCATGCCGCATCAGTGTATCCCGGGAATGCGTGAATTGCAAAACTTCTTGAAGGCCCTGCTGCAAGCGTATCAAATCCTGTCCTTTGGCATCCGTTTTCGCGTAGCATTCTCTCTATTAAAAGTGCAACGTCTGTTTCTGTTTTGATTCGTCCGTCGCGAATTTCAACATCAATTTCGTCTATGATTATGTCGCCGACACGCGCTGCTTCTTTTGAACATTCAATTTCATATTCATCTTTTATCATTCGGCACTCAACAGTAAAATTGTGAGCACCGTCTTCACGACATCGGCAATCATAATTGCTCAAAGCGTCTATAAATCTTAAATACTGCGGATATGTTAAATATTCAGGAAGTTCAACTTTGTTGTTTTCCGCATGAGATTGGCATAAATTCAAAACCGCTTTTGTCGCATCAATCGAGTTGTTTTTGTAGCGAGTGTATGGGACGAGTTTGTCAAAATGTCCTTGCATGTTCGCAATGTTTTCATCCCACGGAATGAGAACTGTGTAGCCGTCTTTAAAAATTATGAGGACGGCGTCGTTTGGATGGTTTGTGTAATACGGAACGCTAGGATCGCGATGTTCTTCGTTATCTATAAATACGCAAGCTCCGGTGTTGTTTTTTTTAAGCCATGCTGCCAATCTGTTTCGGCGCGATTTAAAAATTGTTTCAATCTGTTCTTTTGTATATTTTTTCATCTTTTTACCTTCCTAAAAATTGCTTTTACAATTTCATCTTTTGTGATTACGAGTTCAACGACACCTATCGTTCCGAATAAAATCGCTGTGAGCATGACCGGCATTCCAAATGCTATAATTCTTTTGTATGATGCAAAAACTCTTACGATGATTGGATGAAGTCGGATGCATGGAAGTGCAGCGATTGCGGAATAAATACATATTTTGATTATATAAATAATCGTACTTTTTGCAATTCGGCGAATATTCATCGATTTCATCTTTTTCATAAATGCAAACAAAAAGATTGTGTTTATCAGACTTGCAAGAGTTAATCCAAGCGCAATCCCGTTTCCGCCCATAAACTTTGATAATATGAATACAAGGACGATGTTTGCTCCGAAACTCAAAATTCCGGCGAGTGTCGGCAGCTTCGTATTGCCTTGTGAATAAAATGCCGGCGAAATAATTCTGTTTAATGCGATAAAAAGAAGCCCTGAAATATGAAAATGAAAAACTCCAAGCGTCAGCCTTACAGATTCATCGTCGAACTTTTTTGATTTATATAAAAGAGATATCAATTCTTTTCCAGTTATCAAAGAATACACTGTTACAGGAATTGAAATCAAAGTCATGATTTTTATTGCCTGAATCAGCATATTGTTGAACTCTTCCCATCTTTTGCTGTTTGCCAATCCGCTTAAGTCAGGTAAAATTACAGTCCCTATAGAGACCGCAAAAATTCCTAGTATAAGTTCCTGAAGTCTTATGCTGTATTGCAGACTTGAGACTATCCCGTCTCCTGTTCTGCTTGCGATAGCTGTTGATACAAGGTCGTTGAGCTGATAAGCAGCCATTCCGATTATTGTTGGAACGATAAGTGCGACAACTTTTTTTGTTCCGGGATTTGTAAATGTTTTTTTAAGAGAAGTAAAGCAAACGCTCCATTTTGTTTTTAATACAAACGGCAACTGGAAGAGTGCCTGAACAATGCCGCCGACAATAACTCCGAACGACATAGCGCGTGCAGGGTTTTCTGTGAAAGGCGAAAGAATATATGTTCCTGCAATGACAATTCCGTTGAATAGAACTGGAGTAAATCCCGACGGTGCAAAGATTTTACAGCCGTTTAATATTCCTTGAAAAAATGCTGCAATAGAAATCACAAAAAGATAAGGAAACATTATCCTTGTCAGCACTGTAATCTCGTTCTTTTTTGAAAGCCATGATTGAATTTGTGCGGCATAATCTTCTGCGGAAGGAATTACAGGAGGTGTGAACAATGCCGGCATATTGCTTGCGAGCCACATTTTGAAATGAACAAACAACGTGATATTGTAAGGGTCAATCGGTTTTTTACAGAAAATCGGCGTGATAAACGGAGTGATGGCGATTCCGAGCACGACGATACACGCTGTCAAAAAAGAGACGAGCGTAAAAGTCGATTTTAAAAATTCCTGAGTTTGACGGCGGTTTTCCTGCTCATCACCTTTTGAAAGATATTTTTTGAAAGTCGGAATGAAAGCCGCCGAAACTGCATTTTCTGCAAAAAGCCGCCGCAGCAAGTTTGGAATCATAAATGCTGTCGTAAAGGCGTCTGCATACATAGAAGTTCCGAGAAAAGCCGCTTTTGTCATTTCGCGGAGCAGTCCCATAATTCTAGACATAAATGTCATCAATGAGAGGAGTAATCCGGATTTTAAAAGCGATTTATTATTCGACTGTGCATTTTCGTTGCTCATACCGATGATGATAAAAAAATTGCAGAAAATGTTCAATTCATTTATAATTAAAGAATTACAAAACAGACAGATTACTTACTTTTGTTTTATTTTAAAATGTATCGGTTGGGGGTAAAAAAATGTCCGGCAAATTCAAAGTCTTTTCTAGAGTAGGAAATACAAGAATTGTTCCTATCGGATTAAAGATTCTATTGATTTTCATATCATTGATTCTTTTATCAAATATTACTACAAACTATATCTCTATACAGCTTTCTCAAAAACAGATCATCAATTTGCAGAATTCAATCATGGTAGATAAGTTAAAAGTTCTGTACGATATGTCTTCAAATCAGTATCAGATTTATTTATATTCAGGAAATTACGATGACAGCGTGGCGGCGATGAATAATGTTGCAGAAGCCGGCTTTTCTAATCCCGGCAGCATTGCTTTTGGAATGAACCTCAACGGCGAAATTCAATTTTTTAAATGCGCTGATGAAAAAGTTTCGTGGAATAATGGTTTTCCCGATATACAAACTCTTGATCTTTTAAATCAGAAAAACACAGAAGGCATAGAAGACGGCTCCATTGTTTTTTCGACAAAGGAAGGAGAATATTTCGGCGTTTATAAATATCAAAAAGAATGGGGCTATTACATAGTCCGTGCAGAGCTCCGTGCTGACCAGTTAGCAAAGAACAGACATGTCTATATGTATTCGGGGATGCTTATTTTTGCTTTGATTTTGGGATTCATTATCATTGGCTATATTATCTTGATACACGAGTTTAAAACGCTCCGTACGTTTACCGAAGACCTTATTCAAATGCAGAAGAAAAAGCAGCTTGACCTTATAGATATTTCAAAAGCTGCAAATGATGACGTAACATATATGGCTGCTTCGTTCAACGCTCTTTCTGCGCAGGTGAACAGTCTGCTTGGAACTTTCCAGAAATTTGTTTCCAAAGATATTGTAGCAAAAGCTTACTCGGGAAAAAATGTCGGGCTTGAAGGCAATCAGCGTGAATTGACAATGCTTTTTTCCGATGTAAAAAGTTTTACATACAGGACGGAAACACTTGGCAATGACATAATCGAAGTTTTGAACGTTCATTATAACCGCGTAATCCAAAATGTGCACAGCCATAAAGGAATTGTAGGTTCTATCATTGGAGATGCGATACTTGCCGTTTATGGAACGCTTCAATCGGATCATTCAAAATCTTATGATGCGGTTGTATCTGCGTGGGACATCACTATATCTACTGCGGAGCTTAGACAAATCATGACTGAAAGGCGCGCTGAAATTGAAAAAAATAGAACGCTTTCTGAATCAGAAGAACGTGTTTTCAACGCTGTTATGGTAGATGTAGGAGTAGGGCTCGACGGTGGCAATGTTTTCTATGGAACAATCGGTCGAAACGATTTAGACGACCCGCTCCAAGCTCACATGGCAAACACTGTAATCGGAGATACTGTAAATTCGGCTTCACGTCTTGAAGGGCTCACGCGAATATATCATATACCTGTGATTGTTTCAGAATATATCAAAGATGAAGTATTAAAAGAGACTGAGCGTTACAAATTTTATGAAATCGATACAGTTCAAGTAAAAGGAAAGACAGAACAAAAGAAAATTTATTTCCCACTCGATACTCTACAAGTTGAGAGCAGCTTGCTTGCTCAGTACGATTCTTTTGAAGAAGGATTACAATCATATTATTCAGGAGATTGGAAAACAGCTCGGAAGATATTGAAAAAGCTCAAGTTGGACGTTGCACAAACTTTTATTGAGAGAATGGGCACAAAAAGCGCACCAAAAGAATGGAGAGGAATATGGACAATGACGACAAAATAGTTTCAAAGAACGAAATTCATAAAAAAGTAATGCTCTTTCTCGGAGATGAGTTGAGTTCAATTCATGCGCATTCTGTAGATAAAACTTACGACATTGAAAAAGAATATCAAAAAACGAAAAAAAACAGATCTCCTTTCACTTTTTTTATTTTGTTTTGTGTTTTTGCTGTTGTCGCAGGTTCCGCTTTTTTAATCAACTATGTGATTCATTCTAAAAACGAAGAAATTAAAGTAAGCCTTGCAGAATTTGAATCAATAAATCTAAAATCACTTTTAGATACTGTTGCGATCGCTCAGGCTCATTACGATGATGCGGTAAAAAACAGGTCTTTAATCGTTGGCGATATGGAAAACAAATTAAAAGCGGCAAAAGCGGTTTTGGACAACGACATATTCGTAATTGATTCTATGAATATATCTAAAAAAAGCGTTTACAATGAAAAGGTAAAAGCTGCAAAACGAAAATATCAAAAAAGCGTCTCTGACATTCATCTTGAATACGACCCGCAAATCAGCGCAGCGGAAAAAGAAGTTGAAGCTTATGGCTCTCAACTTGCAGAATTTGACGCAACAAAAATTGAATCTGCTCGTGAAAAAGAAAAAGCTTTAGACAGTGAACGCCAGCTCCGCAATCTTGAACTTAGAAAAATGGAATCGCAGTATGAAGAGCGCATTTCAGAGCTGAATCAGAAAATTATAGATATTCAGCGAAGAAGCACTCAACAAATCCGTGAGTCGGTAGGTCGCGTTTCTAAAAACTATCAGGAAGAAATCGATAAACTCGACCCAAATCTTAGCGATAGAAAAGCAACTTCGATTATAGAGAAGACAGAGATTACACAAACTCCCGATTTTGACGGAGCAGCAGGAATGAATGCGAGGTACATGTCTTCAAAAAAAGTCAATGCAGCAGTAGAAAAGTATCAGCAACTTTATGATGATTACAGATATCTCGACGACCAAGTTGCGAAAATTCCGCAAAAAAATTCGATTCCAAAATACGTTGCAGCGGCGAGAACGCTCGTCAACGGCATGGGAGAATCTTTCCTCGATTCAACTTCAGATTTTTACAACGAAACTGTTTTATTAAATAGAAAAATCGATACGCTTGGGAATCAAATAGAATCGCTGAAACAGCAAAAAGAAGAGCAGAAAAAAGAATATGAATCTAATTTTGAGAAGCAGAAAAAAGATTACGAATCTATTTTTGAAAAACAGAAAAAAGAATACGAATCTAATTTTGAGAAGCAGAAAAAAGATTATGAATCTATTTTTGGGAAGCAGAAAAAAGATTATGAATCGATATTTGAAAATATGATGAACGGTACGGACACTAAGGCGATAGTTATTCAAGCAACCGATTATGAGAACATCAAAGTTTATGTTTCCGAATCGGCACGCATGACGGTAAAAGAAAAAGGCGCTGAAGGTGCAGAAGCTGAGCTTAAAAACGGGGATTCGATTGTAAAAGGTGTTGTTGTTGAAAATGAAGACGGTTCGTTCTCTTTCAAAGTTGCAAAAGATGAATATGGAAATCTTTTACCTATAGATTTTTCATCGATAAAAAAAGGTTCTTCTGTAAGTTTTCTGTAAAATAATATTTCTAAGCAGTTAATGTTTATGTGCCGATAAAATAGATATGGACGAAGAAAAATTTGAAATAGAACTGCAAGAAGCTCTCAACAAAAAACAGGAATGGTTTAATTCCGAATGCCTTGAGCAGCTTCTCAGCAATTACAGGCTCATGCATTCTTGTGTGAAAAACCTTTACGGCGCTCTCGTAAAAAAATCAGTTATTCAACCGGATCCCTACAGGCTTGATAAGCGGATTTCAGATATTTCAGTCCCCGACATTTCTCCATTCTCAGAAAACGATCTTTCTACCGAGCTTGGTTCACGCTTTTCCGAATATGAAACAATGCTAGACTTTATCTGCACTTATCTGCGTTTTTCCGTAGAGAACATTTCTTTGCTGAAAGTTAAAAAACTTATAGATTTAAACAAGTGTTTTGAATGGGAAAATCTTTCTTTAAATAATGCGCGGATGAATACGCGTGCCCTTGCGTTGGCGATCGCTCAGACAAGGAATGGAGCCCCAAATGTCATTCAAAGCATGCTGAACGACTGTTGCGAAAAATGTTCAAAAATGTCTGTAGAAATAAATAGAATTCTAAATGAACTCGGGGCTTTTGAAAGGGAGCTTTACAAGGGAGAGCTGCGAAAAGATTTATTCGGGCATCCTGAATTTGACAAAGCAAAGGCGGCTGAATCTGCTGAAGGAGAGATGGCTGAAATCAAAAGGCTTTACGCAAAAGTTGAAGGAAAAAAGCCTTTTTACAATGACTTAATCAACGAAATAATAGCAGAAGATCACGATCCTGATAAAGAAAAAAAACGAGAAGCTGTTATCGCTCGCCTTCAAATAAAGAATTCTTCAAAAACAGAAATGCAAAAAAAGGCAGGCCCAAGCAGCAAAGAACTTTTGATGGGGGTTGTGTTAGCGCTCGGCGGATGTGCTCCGACTTTGATACAACTTCATGAAAAACTCGTCGAAAATTTTAATCTTCTTTATCAGAAAAAGAAAAACTTTTTTAATATGTTGATTGCGGCAATAAAAAAAGCGTTCAATCTAAAAGAAAAAGAAAAGATTGTAAATCTTCTTATCGAAGATCAAAAGAGTAAAATGGAACGGATGCAAAAAGTCAATGTAACTGATTTTCTTGCTGAACTTTCTAAAAAAGAGCGATTTTTTTCAGGGATTGCAAGCAAAGGTATGGAATTTTCAAAGATTGAGTCTTCAAGTGAAGATGTCATCTTCGGATTTGTAAACAAACAGATTTCCGAACTTCAGTCTGCGTTTATAATCATAAACTCGCTTGATGCGCATTTTAAGAAAATGGTCGACATCGACTTTCGGGCTAGAGTAAAAGGAATGCAGATAGAACTGTCTGCGCTCAGAAATTCAATCATAAATTGTAACAAAAAACGCGGCGAATATGTTTCATTTAAAGATGAATCTGAACAAATGAAGAATTTAGGGCTTTAAAGTGATGATAAAATTTAAAATCAAATTTTCTTTTGCTTGCATGGCATTCATTTTGATGTCATGTTTTTTGTCTGCAGCTGAAACTGATGACTTGCAGAAAAATTTTACAATTCTTGAGACAAAACGAATTCATGAATTAAATCCACACCTGACAGATTACGCCAGCGATACTCAGATTTTGAACGGCCTTTTTGAAGGGCTGTTTACGATGAATCCTGTCACTCTTGAACCGCAGTTAGCGATTGCAAAAGATTTTAAAATCAGCCGCGACAAAAAAAGATGGACAATCACTTTGCGAGATGATGTTTTCTTTAGCAACGGTGAAAAAATTACAGCAGAAGAAGTAAAAAGTTCTTGGATAAGGATGATTTCAAATCAGTCTGCGCCGTTTGCATCTCTTTTTGATATCGTTCGCGGTGTAAGAGATTTTCGGCAGGGGCGCGGAACTGTTGAAGATGTAGGAATTTATGCAACAGGTGAAGATAAACTTTCTATCTATTTGGACACACCGGCAAATTACCTTACAAGAATTCTTTGCCACACTGCTTTTTCGGTTACAAACAAATCTCCCGAAGTTTATAGCGGCCCTTTTGTACTCGAAAGGTTTGATGAAAATCAATACGTGCTGAAAAAAAATCAGCTTTACTGGGATAAGGAAAACGTCGCCCTTGAGCAAATCACTTTTGTTCAGTCAGATAATTCTGATGAAAATGCCTACAACTACAACATGGGCAACGTTGACTGGGTTTGTGGAAGTGCGACTCAGTCAAAAATCCTTGACCAAAAGTCGATACAGGTAAATGCTCTTTTTGGTACAGGATTTTTTTACTTCAGAGTTACAAAAAATGAGGCAAATAAAAGCTCATCCGGACGTTTGTGGAATTATCCTGAATTCAGGAATGCGGTTTTAGAAGCGTTTCCTTGGGACGATATTCACAAAAATTATTTGATTCCAGCTAATACTTTTGTTTACCCTTTGAGCGGATATCCTGATGTCCAAGGATTTGAATATTCAGACCAAGTTGAAGCTTCTATGAAAATGAGCGAGGCTCGCAAAAAATATGGAGTTCCGCAGGAAACAATTATTCCGCTTGTTTTTCAGGTTTTTGAAGGCGATTTAACAGGAGAGCGCCTTGCAGCGATTAAAAACGCACTCGAGCCTCTCGGAATAGAAGTCAAGATTCGAGAAATTCCCTCTTATCAGTATTATTCAAAAGTAAAAGATACAGATGCCGATATTTTGTTTTCATCTTGGATTGGCGATTTTGCAGACCCTCTTTCATTTTTGGAATTGTTCCGCGGTGGTTCTTCAATGAACAATTCAGGCTGGCACAACGAAGAATACGATTTGCTTTTGGAAAAAGCTGCTGTTGTAAATGTCCGTGAAAGATATGATATTTTAGCACAAGCAGAAAATATTTTATTAGATGACGGCGTTGTTTTCCCGTTATACAGAACAGTAACTTCCAATTATGTAGATTTAAATGAAGTTGGCGGGTGGGCAGTAAATGCGTTTGATTTTCATCCACTCAAATATATTTTCAAAAAGGCTGAAAAAATAAAAATCCCGAACATCGTGATGAAATAAGAGTAGCCCAAATCTTATGGATTGTGGGCGCATTTTCCGGTTCATTTTGAGACAAGTTTGTATGCGCATTTTCAGACACAATTGCAGACACAATTGCGAACACGTTTATTGATATTTCAGTTTAAAATCGACATACTGAGCCACAGAGGTAAAATATGAATAAAAAGATCGTAAACAACTACGGCTCTTTTGATATAACTTTTGTAAAAGCTAAAGGCTCTACGATGTGGGATAAAAAAGATAAAAAATATATCGACTTTATAGCCGGCATTGGAGTTAATTGTCTTGGGCACAATTATAAACCTCTTGTTCGGGCTATTTCTCGTCAAGCTAAACGGCAAATTCATATTTCAAATTATTATTTTTCAGATGTCGGAGTTGAATACGCAGAAGAACTTCTCGAGGTCACAGGTTTTAATCACGGTTATTTTGGCAACTCAGGAGCTGAAGCAAATGAAGCTGCAATTAAGCTCGCTAGAAAATACGGTCAGCTTAACGGCGGTGATAAACGGAAGACGATTGTAACTCTGGAGAGTTCGTTTCATGGAAGGACGATTGCAACATTGACGGCGACCGGTCAAAAGCGTTTTCATCCCGACTGCTTTGCTCCGTATTTGTCAGGTTTTAAAACGATTAAGGCAAACGATTTTGAAGCGCTAAAAACGGCTTTTGACGATACAACCGCAGCTCTTTTTATTGAGTGCATTCAAGGAGAAGGTGGAGTAAATTTGATTGATCCTGTGTGGGCAAAAAACGCAGCAGACGCGGCACGCAAAGCCGGAGCAATTGTTATGGCAGACGAAGTTCAAACAGGAATCGGACGTACAGGGATATTCCTCGCAAGCGACAGGCTCGGGTTTAATCCGGAAGTGGTGACACTTGCAAAAGGAATTGCGGGCGGTATTCCAATGGGAGCGTGTTTGTTTCGTGGGAAAGCATCTGATGTTTTGGTTGCTGGGGACCATCAGTCTACATTTGCAGGAAACCCGCTCGCATGTGCAGCTGCAAAAGTCGTTTTAGAAACAGTTTCGGATTATGATTTTCTTGACAGAGTTAACAACGCCGGCGACTATATCCGCGGAGCAATCAGCGGCTGGAATATTCCAATTGTAAAAGATATTCGCGGAAGTGGACTTATGATCGGGATTCAAATTGATTCGTCAATTAAACCTTTTGATATAGAAGTCTGTTGTCTTGAAGAAGGTCTTTGCACAACAACAGCCGGTTCTGATGTGATCAGATTTCTGCCACCTCTTACAATCAGTGACCGCGAAATAGAGGAAGGTCTTGCAATTTTTAAAAAAGTTTTGCAGTCATTCTGTAAATAAAAAGATTTCAATCACATTATTTCTCTTTTTAATTTCCGTTCAATTGTTTGCATCCGGAGTGATGGCGCGTCCGCGCAACGTTTATGTAATTAAGACTCAGCATTTCGATATTCTTTTCCCGTCAAATTCGGCATCTACCGCAAATCTTCTTGCCGAAAATGCAGATTCAGTTTATCAAAGAGCAAAAGACGCTTTGAATTTTGATGAAGATTTGAGGATGCCTGTAATCATCTCTCCCGATTCCGATAAACTTTCCGTAGAATATACATCGTCGCCTTACAACCGAATAATAATATACGACGCAGTTCCCGGAATTGACGATGTTTGTTTTGAATATCCGCTGCTTTCACTTTTTTTTCACGAAGTTTTTTCGGCGATTGCTTCTTCTGTAAAGTCAGGCATAAACAAATATATTAAAATTGAATCTTATCAGCCGCTTTCAACGTTGAATCTCCCTTTTTCATTCATCGAAGGGTTTTCTTATTATGCGGAAGATTATGTTTCAAAAACACAAGAAAACTCGCACTTTGGACGTTTTAACGATGGATATTTTTTGCAGATTCTTTCACAGGCGAAACTTGAGGGAAAGTTTCCGAACTGGATTCAAGCTTCTTCTAAGAGAGATATTTATCCAGGAGATGTTCTTTCAGAAGCTGCGTGTTCGGCATTTTCGGCGTATTTGATGCAGGCGTACGGCGTTGAAAAATATATAGAGCTTTGGAAAGAATGCGGCAACTTTCATCTTTTTTTTATGCCTGAAATTTTTTACAAAGTTTATGGAAAGTCGATTTCCGTGCTTTGGGAAGAATTTAAAGATTCAGTTTTGCTTCCGGATGATATTGAAGAGATGAGCAAATTTCAACTTCTTACTCAAAAAGTTTTTGAAGATAATCAGGGGCTTTATGAACACATCCTTTCTACAGATTTTGGGCTTATATGGTATGACGGAATCCGCCACGAAGTAGACATTTACGATAGATTCAGTTTTTTTGATATGCGTCAGCTCCTATTCCTTGCAGACGGAATTGAAAAACTCTCTCTTTCGCCTGATGGAAAATACCTTGCAGTTTCTTATTCTATAATAAAAAATAATTCTTTTTTTTATGAAAATAAGACGATGATTTACAATATCAAAGAGCGAAAATTTCTAGAGCGCAAGTTCGATTTGAGAGATTCTGAGATAATCAATTTGAAAGACGGCTCGATGGCAATCGTTGGGGTAGATGATTCTGACAAGATTCCCCATCTTAAAGTTTTTACTCTTGCAGACGGCAAAGATGATATATCTCTGATTTATGAAAAACTTTTTTCCAGAACAATAATTCCGTTTACTCCTGTCGGAGTAGATAATGGTACGATTTTTTGCCTTGTTTCGGAAAACAACAGACAATCGGTTCTCCGAATCGAAGTGGAGTCTGGGGAAGAAAAACGCTGGAACTTTAGAACTCAGGACGAAGGGCAAATAAATATCAGAAATCTCAGAGCTTTTGGTGAAAAATCTTATTCATTTGAGTATGTTGATAGAGCTTCTAATTCGTTTACGCGAATGGGATATTTTACTGTAGATGAAGCGAACGATATAAAAAATGTCTATATTCAGTCTGTCGATTTATCCGGTGGAATATATTATCCGACGCTTCAAAAAGATGTTGTTTATTTTTGTTCAAAACTTGTTGAAAACAATGAACTTCGCAAAATAAAGTTCGAAAATCTCAGTTTTAAACATGCTGAAGTTTTAGAGTGCAAAGACTTGCAATTCAAAAATAATGATACTGTTGAATACACAATCGCTGATATCCAAAAAAAATATCAGCTTAAAAGGTATAATCCGTTTTCTTACCTTATTGACGGCTCGATTATCCCTTTGTTTGCTATAAAATACATTTCAATCGATGAACAGCCAAGCTTGTGGCCGGCAGTCGGTTTTACTCTAAAAACACAGTCCGACCCGTTTATGAACAACAAGGCGGTAATTTCTGCCGCTTCTGCTTTTGCAAAATTGAGTTTTTCAAAAGTAATCAATCCTACCGAAGAAGAAAAGCGAAAAATGAAACACGAAGAATCGCTTGAAAATAAAAATTTTTCTTTTTCTGCTTTTGTGGAAAACAATTCCACCCCTGTCGATATAAGGCTCTCATCGCAATTGAATTTTAATAAAAAAGGTGAATATGATTTTTTTATGCTCGCAGGTACATTTTGGACAACATCTTTGCGGACAAGTTTTAACCGCCTGAATTTTAACGTGAACTCCAATTGGAAAGTTTCAACAGATTATTATGATTCTAACAAAGTTGATGAAAACGGCAATAAAAATGAACCCCTTGCAAATTGGCCGTCTTTTTACGACGCTTACAGCACGTTTGAAATTTCCGGTTCCGCAGAATATTCAAATATCCATCAATACGGGCTCTCAAAATATGAAAAGAGAGGGTTTTCATTTGGCGCAAGGATTTTTTCATTTTGGGATTTATACGAACTAAATGTTTTGAATAAGGTGCGTGCAGAAAACGATAATTCGGCAGGTTCAAAAAACGCTGAAAAAAATCTTACAAAAGCTCAACTTGAAGCGTTGTACAACAAAAAGTTTATTGAAATCACGCAGATCAACTTAGGGCTTTTCGGGGCAATTGAAATTCCTCGTCTGAATATGTTTACAATTAAAAACGGGTGGGTTTTCAGCATGCCGTCAACTATAAAAGTAGAAATCTTAAACAGGCAGGGAAACGCGCTTGATGCATCAGTTCAGACTATGCTTTTAGGCAACGAAATTCAAAACGGGCTTCCAAAACTTTATCTATATTTTTCGCGATTCGGATTGTTCGGCGGTTATAACATTCGTCTCGATTACAACACGAATCAAATTCGACTTCCCGATATCCGCGAGAAAGATTACTTGAGACGAGTTTTTTCAAACACATATTTAAACGACAGTGTTTATTGCGTTTTAGATATAGATTTTGTAGCTCCTATAGGTCAACTCTCAAGCACGGTGTTCAAATTTAAAACAAAAGGCGAATATTTTTTACAGTCAAAAGAATTTAAAATGACTTTCGACTTTGTTGCATCATTTTAAATTTTTAAGTAACTATTTTTATTTTTGAATTGTTCTGTTAATATACTCGAAAATTATTTCAAAAAATTGGAGGACTAAAATGATTGAAGTTTCCCGCGTTTCCCGCCTGTTTGGGGATTTTCGTGCGGTAAATGATGTCAGCTTTTCAATTCCAACAGGACAGATTGTTGGACTTCTCGGGCCGAATGGCGCTGGCAAAACAACTACAATGAGAATGATTACCGGTTTTATTCTCCCGTCATCAGGAAGTATAAAAATAGACGGGGTCGATATTTCTGAAAATTCTGTCGAAGCAAAGAAAAAAATCGGCTACATGCCGGAGTCGGCTCCTCTGTATGGAGATATGATTGTTGAAGATTATCTTAAGTATGTTGCAGAGATTGAAGGAAAAAATCCAGAAGAAAAAGTTCCTGTTCTGTGTGCACAATGCGGACTGAAAGAAGTGATGGGGAAAAATATTTCAGAACTTTCACGCGGAAATCGGCAGAGAGTTTCTCTCGCCCACGCTCTTATGAACGACCCTGAAATTTTAATTCTTGACGAACCGACATCAGGGCTCGACCCGAATCAAGTTGAAGATGTCCGTGCTATAATCCGCGAAATCGGAAAGACAAGAACAGTTATTGTGTCAACTCACATTTTGAGCGAAGTTGAAACGCTGTGTTCACGTGCAATAATCATTGCCGGCGGAAAACTTGTTGCTGATAGCCCAATCTCCGAATTGAAAGACCGTTTCGGTCACGAGCTTGCTGTAAAAGTTATAGTCGACGGCTCTTACGAAGATGTTTCAAAAGCTGTTGAGACAATCGAAGGTGTCGATTCTGTCGCAAAATCTACGGCGGAAGTTTCGGTCGACGGCACTGAACTGACAGGACTTTTGATATCTGTAAAAGGTCAGCAAGAGATTCGCCCTAGTGTTGCAAAAAAACTTGCAGAAAAAGGATTTCCTCTTTACGAGATGGCGATCCAAAAGAACAGTCTTGAAGATGTATTCCACACACTGACGGAGGTGCAATGATGAAAGCTAAAAATCCTGCCATCACAATAATGAAGCGCGAACTCAAAACATATTTTACAGGTCCGATTGCATATATCGTCACCGGGTTATTTTTAATTATCACTGGAATTTTATTTTTTTCCGCTTTCTTTTTGGGTAACAGGGCGGAGCTTCGCCAGTATTTTTCCTATCTTCCTCTGTTGCTCTCCTTTTTTGTTCCGGCTCTTACAATGCGTATCTTTGCCGAAGAAAAAAGGTCCGGTTCAATTGAAACTCTAATGACTTTACCTGTGACTGAAATTCAAGTCGTAACCGGTAAATATCTTGCATCTTGCATCAGCACAATCGTGATGATTTCTCCGACGTTGCTTTACATTATCCCCGTAGCGATTTTTGGTTCTCCTGATTTTGGTCCAATTATCGGAGGATTTATTGGAGCGATTTTTCTATGTGCAAGTTATACGGCAATCGGTATCTTTGCGACATCAATCACAAAAAATCAGATAATCGCTTTTTTTACAGGATTTATTATCTGTATTGTCCTGACTCTTGTTGATTCGTTTTTGATATTTCTTCCATCGTCTATCGTGAGCTTTTTTAGCTTTATTTCTGCCGAGTCTCACTTTACTTCAATTGCGCGTGGAATAATCGACACAAGAGATTTGATTTACTTTTTGTCTCTTACAGGACTGTTCTTTGTTATCACAGTAAAAATTGAACAGAATGCAAAAAACTAGGTGGTGAGCAAATGAAAAAAATAATAAACTGGCTAAAAAGTCCAAAATCAGATTTTGTTTTATTTTTATTTCTGATTGTCTTTATAAATCTCGCAAGTTACAACTTGTTTGCAAGATTTGACCTTACGGCTCCAAAATCTTACTCGCTTTCAAAAGGAAGTAAAACAGTTGTAAAAAATCTTGAGCAGCCGCTTTCTGTGAGAGCTTTTTTTGACGAAAATCTTCCGTCTCCTTATAACAGTGTAGCTCAATATGTAAAAGATATTCTCGTTGAATACAAAGGAGTCGCAAATAAAAACTTTTCTGTTTCATTTGTAGATACAACAAAACCGGAAAATGCAGAACTTGCCGATAGTCTCGGTTTGAGCCGGATTCAGATTCAGGAAGTAAAAAACAACGAAGTCGGATTCAAACAGGGGTACATGGGCATCGTCATCACTTATGGCGACAGCATACAGACAATAAACCCTATCACGACGGCTGACAGTTTTGAATTTAAACTTACATCTGCAATGTCGAAGATGATTTCAATGTCTGATACTCTCGCAGGATTAAAAAAAGACGATAAAATCACGCTGACTCTTTATTTAAGCGATTCTCTTAAGCAGCTTGGGATAAACGGCGCTGAACAGGCGGAAGATATCGTAAAAAAAGCATACAAGAGCGTAAATGCAAAGAATATGGACAGGCTCGATTTTAATCACGTATCTCCTTCAACAGCGCAAGTTACCGCACTTGTAGAAAAATACGGTATTCAGTCTGTTTCTTACACCGACTCCAATAAAGAGGCTCAAAAGGCGGCTGTAGGGCTTATACTCGAACACGGTGACAAATTTTACAGCCTCCCATTTGAAATCAAGCAGTCATTCTTTGGTTATTCAATCGGTGGACTTGAAGATGTAGAGTCTGCAATCACAGATGGTTTACAGAGCCTTTTGTCTAATGTGACTTCAATCGGATATATAACCGGGCATGGAGAGTTGAAACACACTTCAGCGGAAAATGCAGGCAACTTGCAAACTCTGATTTCCGGCATGTATAAACTTGAAGATATCGATTTGAACTCTTCGGATATTCCTGTGGGAATGAATTCGGTGATTGTAAACGGCTCAAAAAATGATTACACGGAAGAGGAATTGTATAAGCTCGACCAGTTTGTAATGCGCGGCGGAAATATTTTATTTTTTTTGTCAGGAGTTTATGCCGACGACAATGACCAAATGAGGGGTTATTCAATGCCAAGCTATGTTCCAAATACGTCAAACATAAGCAGGTTGTTGGATAAATATGGTGTAAAAATTGAAAACAACATGGTGATGGATTCAAACAGCTATCAGGTAAACAATCAACAGTACGGAAAGTTGAACTATTATTGGGCTCCTGTCTTGCACAAAAGTCAGCTTGCTAAAAACAGTGCAATTACAAACAACCTCGGTTTTGTGATAATGCTTGAGAATTCTTCACTCGATATTTCGGATGCGGAAGCTGACGATGATACAAAAGTTACCGTTCTCGCAAAATCTTCCGATGAAGCTTGGACAATGTCTGATGGAATTCTTTTGAATCCGCTGATGATTCAGCCGCCTGCAAAAGACAAATTAAAATCTTACCCATTAGCAGTGATGGTCGAAGGAAAATTCAAAAGTGCATTCGAAGGATTTCCGGTTCAGGAAAACAATTCTGGAAATTCAGGCAACGAGCTTGTCACATCAAATCACATAGCTTCAAGCGTGATGCCCGGAAAAATATTTGTCGCAGGCTCATCTTCAATTACGACTGGTCAAGTAACAGATGACAGTGGTTCAACTCCAATTTCTATGTTCATCATGAACGTCATAGATTATATGAATGGAAACGAAGATTTGTGCGCTATGCGTACAAAAAGCCTTGCTGTAAACAACCTCACCGTGAAAAGTTCTGCCGCAGCTAACTTCTGGAAGATATTCTGCCAGTACGGATTGACTTTAGGGGTTGTGATTGTATGGTTTATCGTCTGGAGAATGCGCATAAAACGCAAAAGAGAAATCAATAAAAAATACAATCCTGATGACACAAGAACAATTACAAAACAGGAATAAAAGGTGGCTGAGATGAAAACTAGAAAATTGATTTTGATTATTGCAGATGTCGTTCTTTTGGCTGTCTGCATTTTTCAGTGGGGCAGAAAATCACATGATACGACTAAATATTTTAAATTTACAGACACCCCTGACTCTATCGGAATCATCACTCCTGATGAAAATATAAACATCAAAATGGATGATGGAAAATGGTTTGTAGGAGAGAAAAAGTATCCTGCAAATCAGGCAACTGTCGACGAATTTATTAGCTCGTTATCTTCTATCAGAGCTCTCAATAAAGTCGGTTCTACTTCGCGTCAATCGGAAGTGGAACGCTATGAACTGAATGAAGGCAAGGCAACTGTAGTGACAGTAAAAAAAGGCGATAAAGTTTTGAGAACAGTCACAATCGGCAAAAAAGCTATAAACGATTCCCAATGTTATGGAACTTTTGACGACGGTAAAGATATTTATCTTATTGCAGGAAAATTAAAAGATATTTTTGCAACAAATGTTCAGAAAATCCGTTCAGAAATCGTATTCAATTTGAATGCCGAAGAGATGACAGGGATTTCTATCACTGATTATTCAAAAAATGGCGTAGAAGGAAAAACTGTCACCGTTTCAAGGATTGTAAACGGCGAAGAAGTTTCATGGAATGTAAGTGGGACAGATATTCAAGTTGATTCTATAAAAGCAAAGAATTTTCTTGAAGGTTTTGCAAATCTTACAACAAGCGAATGGTATGAAGACGACGCAAATCTTGAAGGAACAAAAATTGTTTCTGCCAAAATTGAGCATGCAACTAAGACAACTTCAGTTGAAATTTATGAAAAGAAAATGTCGAAAAGCGAAACAGCTCAGCAGTATTTTGGAAAATCGAGTGAAACTCCATATACATTCAAAGTAAACAAAAACAGTGTAGATAAATATCTCAAAAATACGGATGAACTTGCAAAATGATAAAGCTGGCAGTTTTTTTGGGGAATTATGGGAAAGAATATGAGAAAACCAGGCACAACATTGCTTGGTATTTTGAAGACTCTCTGCCGTTTGCTGATAAATTAAAATGGCAGAGCAAATTTAAAGGCGAAATCGCAAGCGTCACACCTAGTGAACTTGCCGACTTTGCCTGCGAAACAAAAATCTGTTCAAAAAAGGACGGAACGCCTGTCGCAGTCCCTCAAGAAGCCCCTGACCGCATATTTTTTTTAAAACCGATGACTTACATGAACCTCAGCGGCGAAAGCGTAATCGAAGCGGCAAACTTTTATAAAATCAAACCGGAAGATATTATGATTGTCCACGATGAGCTTGAACTTGCGTTAGGTTTTGTAAGCCTAAAATGGAGCGGAGGGCTCGGCGGACACAACGGTTTGCGTTCAACTAAGCTCGTTTTAAATACTCCTGATTTTTGGCGCTTACGATTCGGAATCGGCAGACCAGATAACGATAAAATAGGGGTAGCAGATTGGGTCTTGAGCCGTTTTACAGCAGAGCAGCAGGAAATCATGCAGAGCGTGTTCAGTCAGGCAAATGTTCTTTTCGTGAAAGTCCTGCTTTCTAAAAAAACGCAAGATTTAGTTCAAAACTGGGGAAAGAAAAATCTTATTTCACAATAAAAATGATTATATATAAATATATTGACATACTACGATAATTATACTATGTTAGATACAGTATAATGGTGATTTATAAATCGTCTTAATATAAAAAAATGACAGTTAAGGAGAATGTTATGGCTGTAGTTAGTTTGAAGGATGTGCACAAGTTCTATCCTCTTGGAAAAGAAAGGATTGAAGCGGTACGTGGTGTTACATTTGAAATTGAAAAAGGAGAATTTGCTGCGATTTCAGGACCGTCTGGTTCCGGTAAATCGACAATTTTAAATATGGTAGGTTTGATAGACTTGCCGAGTTCCGGTTCAATTGTGATTGGAGGAACTGATGTTTACGATGGCGTTGACCTTTTGAAAACTGAAGTTGCCGATACTAGATGGGCGACTTCTGAATCTAAGAAAGATGGTGGTAAAAAGAAAAAAACGCTTGTTTCAATCCCTCCAAAGCTCGACCGCAGAATCACAGCTCTCCGTCGCTCACATATCGGGTTTATATTCCAAACTTTCAACCTTATTCCTGTGTTAAATGTTTACGAAAATATTGAATTTCCTCTTCTTCTTGAATCAAAAAATCCTGATTCAAAATCTCCTGTAGATAGCTTTACAAAAGCTCAGAAAGAAGAATGGATTTGCTTTTTGATGGAAAAGGTTGGACTTTCTGATTGGAAAAATCATAAGGCAAACGAACTTTCTGGCGGACAGCGACAGCGTGTTGCAATCGCTCGCGCTCTTGTCACAAAAGCGCCTGTAATTCTTGCCGATGAGCCTACAGCAAACCTTGACTCAAAGAACTCTGAACAGATTCTAAAATTGATGAAATCTTTGAATAAAGATCCGGATTTGCAGACTACATTTATTTTTTCTACGCACGATTCACGTATTGTAGATATGTGCGACCATGTTGTTCATATTCTTGACGGTCAGGTAAAAAATGACGAACACAAGACTGGCTCAGATGTTTATAAAATTTAGGAGTTTGCCGTGAAAGATATAATAAAATTAGCACTGCGGAATCTTAAGGAACATAAATCTAAAACCTTGATTATCTCTTTGTTTATACTCTTTGGAGTAGCGATTGTAATCATGGGAAATTCGTTCCTTGAATCTATAAACCGTGGGCTTGAAAAAGATTTTAGAGCTAATGTTACTTCCGATATTGTGATTTCTCCAATTCCGGAAAAAGGAACTATAATAGATATTGGTGGCGTGATTTCAACAGGAGGCAGTATCGACAGTCTGAAGGTTCCGGGGCTTGCTGACCTTGAAAAAATTGAAAAAATTATTGCAGAGACGAAAAGCGTAAAAAAACAGACAAAGTTAATTACAGCAACAGTTATGGTTTCTATTGGAACTGAAGTTGATTTATCGGTGTTAACAGAAAATGATGATTTAGATTATTCAAAATATCCAAGTGCAGTACTCTTTGCTGGCGAAGACGGAACTTATAGAGATATGTTCCCTGATTTGAAAATAATCGAGGGCTCTTATCCAACGCCGGGTTCAAATGAGATAATTGTTGATAATCGTATTTTAGAAAATATAAAAGCTGTCTACAAAAAAGATTTAAAAGTTGGAGATGCAGTTTCGATTATGGGGATGTCATCTGGTGGAAAGATTCGTGAAGCAAAAGTTTCCGGCATATACAAACCTGCAAACGAGCATTCTGCGATGTATCAGCCAATTTACTGTGAGCCAAGTCTTGCCCGTTCCTTTGCGGATTTGACTTATGCCTCTTCTTTTAAGGAGGAATTGCCTAGTAATGTGGATCTTTCACTTTCATCTTTGTCTGAAGACGACCTGTTTGGCTATGAAGATGATGTTTCGATGGACGGTGGCTCAGCCGTTCTCGGTGATTCATCAGTTGGATTTGATAATATTCTCGGTGATACAACTCTCCGCAATGAACTCAACAAAACTGATGATGGTTCGTGGCAATATATCTTGTTAAGGCTTGATAATGCTCGCGCTGATAAAAGACTCGTGGTGGAACTCAACAAACGCTTTAAAGAGGAAGGGTTAAACGCGCAGGCTATGAACTGGAAAAAAGGGGCATATTCATATTCTAGTACAGTTGACGGAATAGGATATATTTTCAATATCCTTATCATAATTCTTGCAATCGTTGTATTTATCATCATCATGAATACTATGGTCGTTTCTGTTTTTGAGCGTACTAGTGAAATTGGAACAATGCGCGCTATTGGAGCGGAGAAGAAATTTGTAAGACGTCTTTTCAATTCTGAAGCATTAATCCTTACATCGCTCTCATCTGTAGGAGGAATTATTTTTGCCTTTATTGTGATGCTTATTTTTAATTCGTTAAACTTAACAATCACAAATGCGATTGCAAAGGAAATTCTTGGTGGCGGAATGCTTCACTTTAGCCCAACCCCACAGATTGTCATTCTTATAATTGGTGTAGCGATTGTTGGAGGCTTATTTGCAAATATGTATCCTGTAAAATCAGCACTCAAAATTACACCAATTAAGGCACTGAGCAAAGAGTAGAGGAGAAATTGAAATGAAAACAGTTAATTTGGCGTTAAGAAACCTTACTCGTAACAAACGACGTAATGCTATTCTTGCGATTGCAATTGCATTCGGATTCTTTGTTGTAACAGCAATCGAAGGGTTGACAACGGGTATGGTCGGGAATCTTGAAAATCAGATTACTCAACTTTTAGGTGGCAATGTGCTGATTCAGGGGTTTGAATATATTAAGCCTTCTACCCCTGGAGGAAAAGCGTCAACCGCAACCATCATGCGCAATAAAAATTATATCAAGAACATCGTAGATGAAAGTAAAATTCCTTATGAATATTACTCATCGTTCACAGATTCTTATGGATATATCATTTTTAGCGGTAAAAAAAATACTATTCAGCTTTATGGACGCGACCTTAAGGATAAGAGGCTGAACGATTCGTTTCAGTTTGTTTCGGGCGGTGTAAACACAGATATCAAAAATGGAATTATAATCAGCGATAAAACAGCATCCGCATTGAACTTGCAAGTCGGTGACAATATCCTTTATTCTACGACTACAGTTTATGGCCAAAATACATTTGCAGATATGACTGTGACCGGAATCCTAAAATCAAGTGGATTTTTCAGCTCAATACAATCTTATGCTGATATTGAAGATGTAAATGAATTTTTAGAGATGCCTGTCGGTGGATATTCTCTTTTTTCTGTTTATCTAAAAAATAAAAAACAGCAGACTCTTTTGGCTAACTTTATTGAAGAGAGAATCAGCAAAGACCACGAGTCAAATCCTGATGTAAGCGTCACGAGCCGTGCTGAGGCAATGAGAACAAATCCAAAAAACATTGCTACAGGACTTCGAAAACAAGTAAATCCAAACAAAAAGTACGAGTGGCAAGGCGTTAAATATATGTCTACAACATTTTATGACCAGGTTCCGCAGATTGAGACTGTACTGAACATTGTTCATATCATTACGACGGTCATCTTAATCGTAATTCTTTTGATTGTAATGGTCGGCGTTTCAAATACATATCGCATGGTTTTGTATGAACGAATCCGTGAGATTGGAACAATGCGTGCTCTCGGAATGAGTGGCAAAGATACTCGGCGGATATTTACAAATGAGGCGGTTATCTTATGTATAATCGGTGCTATTGCCGGATTGATTATTGCGACAATTGTTATGACAATTGTTCATTTTATTCCAATTGCAAATGAATCGCTTTCGTTCTTTCTTAAAAAGGGGCATTTTACATTCAAGCTCTCGATTGTTTCTATCATAATCCAGTATTTGATTTTGATTATACTTACGACATTTGCGGTACGAGGAAGCGCAAAACAGGCTGCAAAAATGAATCCTGCCGAAGCCTTGCGTACTGTTAAATAATCGATAACTAAAGGAGATTTATAATATGAAAAAAATATTATCGTTACTATTTGTGTTTTCAATTCTCACATCAGTTTTTGCAAATGCATCAGATATTGATTCAGAGCGCGCATATAAGATTATGGAGTCTACAGAAGATATCCTCGCTTACAACGGCGATTATTCTGCGACACTTTCGCTCATAATTGAAAAGCCCGGCAAACCAAAATCAAATCTTCAGTACAAGATTTTTGAGCGCACACACAAAAACTTGATGACAATGGTTCAGCTTTTCCCTGAAGCAGATAAAGGGATAGGATATCTTCGCGATGGAGACAACATCTGGTCTTATGATCCAATCGGTCGTAAATTTTCACATACTTCCATAAAAGAAGCGCTCGGCGACTCAAATGTAAACTTAGACGACGTTGAGCAGAACAAAACTAGGTGGCGAAATAATTACGATGTTGAGGCGATTGAAAGTGGAAAACTTGGCAAATTCGATGTAGATATCATCACTTTGAAAGCTAAGACTACAGAGCCTTCTTATGCTAAAGTAAAATATTATGTCAGAAAGGATGTTACTCTTATTTTAAAAGAGGAAGATTTTTCCGGCTCAGACAGATTGATGCGCACAATTCTCTTTCCAAAATACGCAAAAGTTCCTGCAGGTTATGTTGCAATGCAGGCGATCATACGCGATGAGTTAAACGTTGGAGAGCAGACAACTCAGATTGTCTCTGATTTGACTTTTGACACATTGCCAAACAAGATTTTTACAAAAGCGTATCTTGAAGGATTGAACTAGTTTTTGTGGCGCATATAGATGCAGATTTGTACGAAAAATATCGGTACATATCTGCGTAAAATCGTGTCGAGTTATTTTGGAGATAATATGAAGAAATTTAAATATATCGCACTTTTTGCGACGTTTATTTTTGTAGGGAACAGTCTATTCGCACAGGCAGATGAAGATTTGTTTGGCGATGACGGAATTGAAGAGGTTAATGAAGTTTCGGCCAAATCAGATTTGAGCAAAGGTTCTTTGTTTGAAAATGGTTCTGTAAAAATAGGAGGAAGCCTTGGCGCTTCTATTTCTACAACAACAACGCTTTTTGATAAAGAAAACGGTAAAAATATTGGCGAAAATATAAAAGATACAAAACTTTCCCCATCATTGAGTTCTTTTTTGTCAGTTGACGCAAGGCCAACACAAACTTTGCGAATGTATACTAAGTTTGGAATTGCTTATCCGTTTGAAGTAAAGGCAATTACAACTCCCGGCGGAACATCCGTAAAAGACTGGTTTACGCTAAAAGAGATGTTCACAGATTTTTCATTTGCCGACAGAGTTTTTTTCCGCTTTGGTCTTCACACTGTCACTTGGGGAACAGGTTACTTCTTCAGCCCTGTGTCTGATGTAATCAACACATCTTCAATCGACCCGGAAAACCCTACAGAGCAGGTGAACGGCGCTCTAAATCTTCGCACACAAATCACATTCCCTGATTCTCGCAACTGTGTTTGGCTTTATGTAATTCCCTCAACTGACTTTGCTGCCGGAACTGTTGATTCTTACGCGAGAAGCACAGGACTTGCCGGTAAATATGAATTTGTACTTGGAGGCTGGGAATTAGGAGTTGGTGGTTTTTGGAAATACCAGAACGCTCCTAAGGCGATGGTAACCGCGAGCGGAAGCGTAAAAAAAGTCTCGCTGTTTGGTGAAGTTGTTTATCAGTACGGCGCTTTATCTGAATGGCAAAAAAATACAAATTGGAATGGTAAAACAAGTATTTTGCAGGCTACTGCAGGCTTAAGCTATTACTGGAAAGACCCTCAAATCAATTTGATGGGACAGTATTATTTTGACGGCAATAAAAAAGACTTTGCCCATGAGTTAGGAACTTACGGTCACAATATTACGTTGAATGTTAGTTTTGGAAAGTTAGGAAATGCTAAAAATCTTACAGCGACAGTATTTGCTATGGCAAATTTTGGTAAGCACAGCATAGACGATGCGCTCTCTCGAACTGATCTGTCTGCCGAAGAAACTATGGCTTTGAACGCCGCAAAACTCTCAAATAATGCAAAAATCAACCATGTCACTGCATCTGCAATGCTGAATTATTCGCCTTTTGATAATTTTAGTATTTCGGCAGGACCAAATGTAAGCTGGGAAGATTATAACAAAGTTCCTGTGACATCGCTTAAGCTTACTGTAAAACTTGGCGGCGGTAAGTTTTAATTTTTTGTAAAATTTTGTATACTCTTTAAGATATGGATGCAGGTTCATGCTTGCATCCATAAATCTATTATAAAGAGGTCAAAAATGGTAGAAGTTAAAAATATAGAAGTTTTCGGGCTTGACAGAGCATTAAACGCAAAATCAAATTCTTTCAACGCAGGAGAAATTGATACATCTGTTTCTTTTGATAAAACTGATGATAACAGGCAGTGGAAAGTTGCAAAAGCTCTTGGCGGAAATATGCATTCTCATCAATCACACGACGCTTATTTAAAAGGCATTCTCGTCGTGTTTGATATAAAAGGCAATGGTGTATTTATGCCTGAATTCCAGCGCTATCATTTTGCCGATATAGTTATGTCGCAGTCGACAATGCACAGCATGGATAAATTCATGACTTCAGATTACGACCCATTCACAAAATATGTTTCTGAAAATTCAAAAAAAGAAACGCGCAATAATTATGCAAAATATGTAATGGCAAAAAAGTCAGGAAACAAGCAAGATATTTACGAAGCCTTTGAAGTCCTTGTTCACAATCTTCCACGCGGACTTGAACTCTGGGCAACGGTGAGTACAAATTTCCTTCAACTCAAAACCATCGTAATCCAGAGATTTCATCATAAAAATGTTGAAGACTGGCTGGGATTTATCGAGGCGTTTTATAAAGTGCCTTATTTTAGAGAGCTTTGCGGTTTTGATGGAGCTGAATGGAATCTCGAAAACTGGTAGATAATTAAAAAGTCACTGGAGCTTTTACCATTTTCCTTTTATACAGATTGATGTCTTATGCCTTGCTCTAAAATGGACAAAACAACCGCAGACCGCACATGTCATTCCTCCAATAAGCTCTGAACAATTGTTACAGATTTTGAGCCGCTCGTTGTAACAAGATTCGCCTACATAATCAAAAATCTGTTCATGAGCGGCAAGCTCTTCTACTAGCTGAGGAGTCATGTCCATTGAGGCGAGCGATGCTTTATTGTCACAGACAGGGCAGATAATCTTATCCATTTCGCCTATTTTGTCATCGTCAGTTGCAAAACACTCATTGCAGGCAATGTAACTTCGACTTCATTCTCAGAAGTGATTTTTACAGTTCCTTTTTTTTCAACTACACTATCTGGTTGCGCAAATGTGTTACAGCTGTTCATGCTATCGGCGGTCAAAACTGTAGCTTCTGCCGACTTAATTTTTTGGGAAAGACCACTCAGCTTTACGCAAACTTGTTTGTTTTCTCTTAGAGACGCATTTGTCAAAGTTACAGTGTAAACATCTCTTTTGTATGAAGCCGATGATGTGAGCGAAATGATACGAGCATTGTCCATCCCGATTTCATTAGAGGCAACAGAACTCGTGAGATGAGTCGCATCCATGTGCGATTTATACATATGAAAAACGTACCATGTTGGAGTCTTTATCATCTTATCGCCTTCAGTAAGGACAGGAGATTGAAGGACATTTACTGCTTGTGCAATATTTGCAACCCGTACGCGGTCACAGTGATTGTTAAAAATATTTAACGTAATTCCTGCCACAAGAGCATCACGGATAGTATTTTGCTGATAGAGAAATCCCGGGTTTGTTTCCGGTTCAACAGCATGCCACATTCCCCATTCGTCAACGACAAGTGCTACACGTTTTTCGGGATCATATTTTGACATAATCTCATCATGCCGCCTGATAAGCGTTTCCATAAAAGATGCATTTTTGAGGGCAATATACCAGCCTTTTTCATCAAAGCCTGTCGCCGTGTGTTTGTTGCTCCAGTCGGGTTCAATCGTATAATGATGAAGAGAGAGCCCGTCCATAAAATTTCCAGCTTCTTTCATTAAGACATCTGTCCAGTTCCAGTCGGAAGTGTTTGGACCGCACGCAATCTTAAATATTTTTGTTGCGCCATATTGACGTACATAAGTCTGATAACGGCGGTATAAATCTGCATAATATTCAGGTTTCATGTTTCCGCCGCAGCCCCAGTTTTCATTTCCAACGCAAAAAAACGGAAGTTTCCACGGTTCTTTATGTCCATTTTTTTCTCGGAGCTTACTGATAGGAGATTCGCCTCCAAATGTTATGTATTCAACCCATTCAGACATTTCTTGAACAGAACCGCTTCCAACGTTTCCGTTTACGTATGGTTTACAGCCTAAAATTTCACACAATCCGAAAAACTCGTCTGTCCCAAAGCTGTTGTCCTCTAAAACTCCACCCCAATGGGTGTTTATCATGCGTTTTCGTGTTTCGCAAGCACCGACTCCATCACGCCAATGGTATTCATCAGCAAAACATCCGCCCGGCCAGCGAAGATTTGGAATATCAATCTCTTTAAATGCTTCTACAACATCTTTTCTGTACCCGTTGATATTCGGAATATCGGAATTTTTTCCAACCCAAAAGCCGCCGTAAATACAGCGTCCAAGGTGCTCACTAAAATGACCGTAAATATCGCGGCTAATTTGTTTGCCGTCGTAATCGGCATTTACAATAACTGTATCCATAAAAATTTCCTATTGAATTATGTGTTTGATATAATTATTAGGTAAAACGAGGATATGTGTATAACAAAACTATATGGAAATTGGAAAATCAGATATCGGCTTATTTGAATAAGACCAAATCTTTTAATTTCAACGAATAAGTTGAATCCAATTCATTTCGCGTACCAGGTTCGCTTATCAGAGGAATTTCAAAATGATATACAAAAGGCTCGTAATTCGGCGCCTTTACTTCAAGTGAAAAGTGAAAAGTTTTTGAGATTCCCGCTTTATCCGCACTGATAGATTTTACCCAGAAAGAATATTTTCCTTTTGTGCTTTTTACTGTCGTATATGGGTTTGACCATGTTTTGTCTGCCATCTCTACTTGTTTGCCATCTAACTTAAGGAGCAGCGTTGCCCCGGTAACAGGTTCAAAAGTTGTTCCGTCAAGAATGCTTCCCATGAATGTTGAAAAATTGAACGCCGGCTTTGAATCCCCTTCAACAGTGCATTCTTTTCTGTCATGTGTGTGGAACGGGCGCTTTGTGTTGCTTACAATTCTGATTCCTTCAAGAGCAAGGGAATCTATATCTGCTGCCATCTGCTGGCTGTAAATCGTATCGGCTGCGTATGTTACACCTCGACCTGAAATTACATATTTAGGCGGAATTCTGTTTAATACATAACTTACTGTATCAAGACGGCAGTTTTCGCAGTCGCAACTGAGCCACGCTGCCCCACTTTCTTTGATTGTATCATAAATTTTATTTACAGATTTAATAACAATGTCTTCCATCAAGTTATGTACGTTCATATACATCATCTCCTTAATATGCTAAAGTTCTGTCTCGCATTTATAAATATTATAAGGCAGATTCTTTCAGCCATCAAGTTTATACATTGCCAACTCAAGTTTTTTTTATTATATTATCTGTATGAAAACAAAATCAATTTACGAAGTTCCTCTTTGTGATGATGAGGAAGAAAAAACTCCAAAAACACCTGATCCATTTTCAGAAAAGTTTTTAAAAACACGCCAGATTATTCTCACAGGAGAAATAAATAAGGAACTCGCTGATTCAATCGTACGTCAGTTTTTGATCCTTGATTCGGAACAAACTAAACCGATTTATATGTATATCGATTCTCCAGGAGGAGATGTAGATGCAGGATTCGCAATTTATGATATTATTCGTTTTGTAAAGTCTCCTGTATACCTGATTGGTATGGGATTGATAGCTTCTGCCGCAACTCTTGTTTTGCTTGCTGTTGATAAAGAAAACAGGCTCGGGCTTCCAAACAGCCGCTATCTTATTCATCAGCCGCTCGGTGGAATGCGTGGAGTTGCAACCGATATTGAAATTTATGCGAAAGATATGGAAAAAATCCGCGCAAAACTGAACAAGATTATTTCAGATGCAACCGGAACAAAACTTGAGCAAGTTACAAAAGATACTGATCGCGATTTTTGGCTCGATGCAGATGAATCTGTAAAATATGGACTTATAAGTAAAATTGTCACAAAGTGCACAGATTTGCCAAAATAATTTATGATTTTTGAACTGACTGATCAACTTACGGACAGCATTATCTCGGCGATGGAAAACCAAGATTCTTCATTTGTTGTAGATGCTTCTGCAAATCGGTTAGTGGAAATAAACGCCGGAATTTCGGGTGAAAGGATTTCGGTTGACAATGAAAAATATTACAGTTTGCCTGAATGGGATTCCGCAGACGGGTTTTCTGTTCGTGAAGATTTTGTAAATCATCTCAATTCGCCGATTGCGCGCGATGAATTGCAAAATGTTCTCCATTCAGGAAGAGGGGTGTTCAGAAATTTTAGAAATGTAATAAAAAATTATCCAGAAGTTGATAAACGATGGCACATTTTTAAGCACAGAATTATGTCAGCACGTATCAACGATTGGTACAATTCATTGCGTGAAATATGGGGATTGGAGAAACTTGATCAGTTGCCGGAATCAGATGAAACTCTTGTGCATGATGATTTTTCGTTTAGAGAATATGATTCTTCGGACAAAGAAACAATCCTTTTAAATATTGCCGCAGACAGAAATGACGATAAAGAACTGCCATCTGAAGTCAGAGATGCGATTTACAGAATATGGCGGACTGAGTTTGAAGCCGCAGACTGTATTTGCCAAATCGGTATTGTTTGCCGAAGTCTTTCAGATGATTTTGCAGGGTGTATAACAGCGTCGCCAATTATTAAAAATCAGGAAAAGATTATGATTGTCACAAGTCTTTTTGTTCCTGAACAATTTAGAGGGCTTGGAATAAGCACAGAACTTATTTCGATGTGCGTTACAAACATTCAAAAGCTCGAAAAGAAATGGATTTTAATTCCAGATTTTATTATTCCGGATTTTCTACAGCCGTTATTGATACGTACAGGTTTTAAGAAAACACTTTCCGGATATTTACTAGGAGAAAAATGATGTCATTTAATCATGAATTTGAAATTAATGAAAATCAGTTAGCTGAGTATCTTCAGCAGGCAACAGAGAGAGTTAGAACAACAGAAAATGTAGACATTCTTGCAGACTTGAATAAACTTTTTAAGAAGAATGTTCCTTTAACTGTGAGAAAGTATGTCATTGCATACATGTTAAAAGAATCTTTAAAACGTTACCGTTCATTCGGAGGCAGCAGTCGCGATAACGGGGACCGCGATGAACGAAACAGACGAAATGCCCGCAAGGATAGAAACAATCGCAACAATCGTCAAGAATTTAAAACTGCACGTGCCGACCGCCAGACAGAGACAGAATCATTTGCAGACGAAACTCAGGAAGAAAGACCTCGCCATCCACGTGTAGAGATTCCTGAATCTGAAGCAACATCGATTTTTATAAGCATCGGTAAAAACCGCAGAGTCTATCCGCGTGACCTTGTTGGAATTCTTATAGCAATTGCAGGCATCGACCGCGAGAGAATCGGAGATATCAAAGTTTTAGCTAATTATTCATTTGTTCAGCTTTATACTTCGGACGCTCAGACAGCGATCGACAAATTAAACGGTTATGATTACAGAGGACGCAAGCTTGCAGTAAGCTACAGTCATCAAAAACTTGATGATGACGAAGCTGATGGAACTGAAAATACGGGAAATCAGACTTCAGAGTCTGATATGCAACACAGCAGTTCAAATGGCGAAGGTATTTCCGAATCGGATATGTCGGCAGAAGACGCAGCTGCGTATATGGCAGCCGAAAAAGCAGCCGCTGATAAGGAACCGTTCGGCGTATAAAAACAGGAGGATTATAAAGATTGTAAAACAGTTTTTATGATTCTCCGCTATTTATCATATGGAAATTCAAGTAATTCAGACAGGAATTCTCGGCGTGAACACTCTGATTGTTCCTGTTGAGCAAGGAAAATGCTTTGTAGTCGATCCCGCCGCATGCAAACTCTCAGGTGATGAAACAAAAATCGTTGATTTTATCAAATCTAAAAATCTTGATTGTGTTGGAATCGTCCTAACTCACACTCATTTTGACCATATAACAGGCATCAAGCAAGTGAAACAGTCTTTCCCGAATGCATTGATATACGTTCATAAATCGGAAGAAGCCGAGTTGATAAATCCGCCTGGACCAATGAACAGGGCTGTTTTGGGCAGCTTTGGAATGTCTGATTTGCTGGATGTCGTTTCAGAGCAGCCGCATTGTGATGTAACTGTGAAAGACGGCGACATCATTTTTGAATGGAAAGTTATTCACACACCGGGGCACACTCCAGGTTCAATCTGTCTGTATAAAAGTGATTTTGTCTGCGATACCGAATCAAAGAAAACTGAGAGCGTTTTAATCTCAGGCGACACTTTGTTTGATTACGGTGGATACGGACGAACGGATATGCTTGGAGGTGATGATATAAAAATGCGTCAAAGCCTCGCAAAACTTTACAAAATTATTCCTTCCGGCACTCTTGTTTACCCTGGTCATGATTCGTTCGGGTTTAGAATGGCTGCCATGTAGAAAATCTTTTATCTGCACTTTCATAGTTAATTTTTATAAATGAAGTTGAGATAAACGTTTTTCCGACAGTTGCAATTGCAAAACTTGGCGGTTGGCCTGAACGAGGATATGAGCAGCTTCCGGGATTTATAAAAGTAAAATCACCTTTGTGCAATTCTCTTGCAACGTGTGTGTGCCCGTAAAAAAAAGTTTTACAGTTTTCATCTCTTTTCGCAAAGTCCAAAGCGTTGATTCCGTATTTGACGCCTTCTTTGTGACCGTGAAAAATCATAATATTTTGACCGTTTACTTTTAGAGCCTGCGAGTCTGGGGCAGTTATGAAAAATTCTTTTGTGACAGGGTAGGAACTTGGGTCGCAGTTTCCCCTTACAAGTGCGATGACATGAGGAATGCTGTTTTTTAATTCTTCATCTAAATTGTAGTTGTTTAATATGCGCGCAATATCGCACAGTCCATCTCCGCAAAAAATAAGTGCGTCGCAAGTTTTTCCAAAGTTTTTGATTATTGATTTTAGAGCCGGAGTTTCTCCGTGTGAATCAGAAACAACAAGCAGACGAGAGAGGTCTTTAGTCTCAAGCATTTTGATATATTTTTCTTCGCCAATTAAGCCATCAATTCTCTGTGTGAATTCCATAAAATCCTGCCGAAAATCCCGTTTTGCCAAAAAATCTCGTTTTGTAAAAAATCAATTTAAAATAAAGTGATTTATAGATTGCAATCCTGTTTCAGGATCCGTGTGATGATGAAACTTAAAATCTTTCAAAATGTTTTTCAAATGGCGCTGTAAAGATGAGTCGCGGGTAAAAGAAGTTTCCGTATCTATCAGATAATCGACAGCCTGCTTTATAATCTCAGGAGCTTCTGCAATAAGTTCACCTTCAACTTCGTCGTCTGTGATTTCTGCTGATAGACCTTTATCGAGCACTATGTCGCATGTCGATTCAATCCCGAGCACGTCATCTTGCGGGAAAAGAGCGATGACTGCGTAAGGAACTTCTTGATTCCACTTGTCCTGATTTCTTGCGAGAGCTGCATGTGTGTTTTCAGGAGCACCGAGCAAAATTACACCGGCAAATTCTTTATCATCTGACTGAAGATACGATGTCAGTTCGCTTATATAAGAACGCGTACCGCGTTTAAAATCATCAGGATATACAAGTGGGTAAATCAATCCTCCATCTTGATCGAGCCCATAATTGTCTCCGAGCATTTCAATGATAGTTTCTTTAATTTCCGGCGTGTTGAAATCATAACCAAAAAGAACCAAGATTCGTTTATTTGTAACATGCCATTTTTGAGGTGTCGAGATTAAGTTTTCTGTATTTCCTGTCTGAAGTTTTATTTCGATTGTATTTGATGTCGATGTTTCAATCTGTTCTTGTTTGCAGCATGTAAGTCCGGTAAAAAATGATGCCGCAAACAAAATTGCAAAAAGCTTTGAAACTACCGGTTTATTGATTTTCATTCCCACACCCTGCGTGCATTATACTTGATTTTATTTTTCTTGAAAAGCTTATTATTTTCAGATATTATTTAAACATGAATATCGTAAAACTTATATTAGAACTGATAGGCGGTCTTGGCTTTCTCCTTTATGGGATGAAATTGATGAGTGACGGTGTTCAAAAAAGTGCCGGTGAACGTTTACAGAGAGCACTTTCTGTTCTAACAGGCAACCGTTTCATGTCGCTTTTAACAGGACTCTTTATTACAATGATAATTCAGTCATCAGGTGCAACAACTGTTATGGTTGTAACTTTTGTCAATGTGGGCTTGATGACTTTATCACAATCTGTAGGTGTTATTTTTGGTGCGAATATCGGTACTACAATCACCTCATGGATTGTCTCTATCTTCGGATTCAACTTCAAAATCTCAACTTTTGTAATTCCTCTGTTTGGATTTGGGTATCTTTTTTCAATTTTTAAGAAAGGAAGATGGAAAAATATTTCCGAAGCTATAATGGGATTTGCCATGCTTTTCTTGGGAATAAGTGGGCTGTCTTCTGTATTTACGTACGAAAATCTTGGCTGGTTGTTAAAGATTCAAGGCACCGGACCGTTGGCAATTCTTCTTGGGTTTTTAATCGGTATCATAATCACAGCTTTGCTTCATTCTTCTTCAGCATTTTCTGCTATTGTAATAACGATGGCTTACAATAAATTGGTTTCTTGGGAACTTGCTGCAGCGATGACATTGGGAAGCAACCTCGGTTCTACAATAGATGCAGTCCTTGCTTCGATTAAGACAAATGCAGATGCAAAACGTTCTGCATCTATTCATGTTATGTTCAATGTGTTTGGAACTTTCTTTGCACTTCTTTTCTTTGAGCAATTTTTGAACCTTGTAGTTTTGTTGACTCCCGGCGGAGTTAATTCAAACATCGCTATCCGCATTTCAATGCTTCACACAGTATTTAAAATGCTTTCAACGCTCGCTTTATTTCCGTTGCAGTCACTTCTCGTTGCTCTTTCAAAAAAGATTATCAAAGATGACAAAGAATCTACTTCTTCTACATATAGGCTCGAATTCACTGAGCTTGTCACAAAGGATAGTGCCGCAATTCACATAATTCAGGCAGAAAAAGCGATTGCCGATATGACAGATGTCGTGACAGATATGTTCGACAAAATTCAGATTGGAATTATGAAACGCGATCGAAAATTTATTGAAGAGTACGAGGAAGCGAGCGAGCGTGCAGAAAATTATGTCGATCAGATGCATGAGCAAATTACTCGTTATTTAATAAAATGTGAATCTTTGCAGCTGACTGAAAAACAGCTCAATCATGTTTCAAATATGATTCAGATTGTAGATGAGCTTGAAAATATGAGCGACAGTTGTTATGCTACAGTCATGCTGATTGTCCGCAGCATTCAGAAGAAGATGAAGTTCCAGCAGGATGATATGGAACGCCTTTTACCTTATATAGAATTAGCCCGACAATTCCTTCAGTTTATAAGAATCAATATCAACAAACACATCACGCCTGAAAAGCTTGAACTAGCACGCGAACTCGAAGACGGAATCGACGCATTCAGAAAAGACCTTAAAAAAGTTGCCCGCAAACGGCTTGAGAGCGGTGCAGATGTCAAATCTGAACTTTTGTATATCGACCTAGTTCGTACAATTGAACATATCGGTGACAACTGTTTTAACATTTCGGAAGTGCTTGTAAATATTTAGATTTTGAAACGAGAGAGGAGCGGGGCGGCAAAATTCTGCCACCCCCTGTTGATGTTTTTTAAATTATAGCTTTCATCGCGGTCATGTAATCGCGCAATCTTTTTCCAACTATTTCAATCGGATGATTTCTGATTTCGTCGTTTACTTTTACAAGTTCTGCGTTGTTTACAGAATTGTCTTTGAGGCTCAATCCTTTTCCTACAACGTCTGCATGGAGATTTGGCATCAGCTCTTTTTCCATGATAGGAACGGCAACTCTGCTGAACAAATAACAGCCATATTCTGCCGTATCGGAAATAACTCTGTTCATTTCATAAAGACGCTTTCTGTCGATTAAGTTTGCAATAAGCGGAACTTCGTGAAGCGATTCGTAATAAGCCGATTCAGGTTTAATTCCCGCATCAACCATTGTTTCAAATGCGAGCTCACAGCCGGCTTTTACCATCGCAACCATCAAAATCCCTTTGTCAAAATATTCCTGCTCGGAAATTTCTTCGGATGTTTCTTTTGCAGACTCAAACGGGAGTTTTCCAGTATCTTCGCGCCATGAAAGCAAATCTTTGTCGCCGTTTGCCCAATCTTTCATCATTATTCTTGAGAATTCGCCTGAGATTATGTCATCCATGTGCTTTTGGTAAAGCGGAGTCAGGATTTTTTTGATTTCTTTTGAAAGTTCGTTAGCTTTGATTTTTGCAGGATTAGAAAGCCTGTCCATCATGTTTGTGATTCCACCCCATTTGAGAGCTTCGGAAATTACGTTCCATCCGTGCATCAGCAATTTTGTCGCATATTCAGGGCTTATTCCTTCTTCAATCATTTTGTCAAAGCAAACTATTGTGCCGGCTTGGAGCATGCCGCAGAGAATTGTCTGTTCTCCCATCAAGTCTGATTTTACTTCCGCAATAAACGAAGATTCAAGCACGCCGGCTTTAGTGCCGCCCATTCCAACTGCAAGAGCTTTCGCATAAGCCCAGCCTTTTTTTTCCGGATCGTTGTCAGGATGAACAGCGATAAGGTCCGGAACTCCAAATCCCCTTTGGAATTCATGCCAAACTTCTGTTCCCGGTCCCTTTGGAGCACACATCACGACAGTTATATCAGGGCGAATCTGCATTCCTTCTTCAATCAAATTAAAACCGTGTGAGTACCACAACGCAGCGCCTTTTTTCATCAGCTTCATTATTTCTGAAATCACAGCAGAGTGTTGTTTATCAGGAGTGAGATTTCCGACAAAATCAGCAGTCGGAATTATTTCATCATAAGTCCCAACTCTAAATCCATTTTCTACAGCATTTTTCCAAGATTGACGTTTTTCCGAAATTGCAGACTCTCTGAGAGCATAACTGACATCGAGCCCTGAATCACGAAGACAAAGCCCTTGATTCAATCCCTGTGCACCGCATCCGACGATTACAATTTTTTTACCTTTAAGGACGTTTACGCCATCTGAAAACTCTTCTTTTGCCATAGAACGGCAGCGTCCCAACTGAAGGCGAGCTTGGCGCCATGTGATTTTGTTGAAGTAATTTTCACCCATTTTTGTCTCCTCTAAAATAAAATACTTTGTGATTTGCTTAAATTATCTGACAAAATTATATTTAATTATAAACATTGCGTAAAGTGAAATATTTGCAATTAATTGTTGAACAACTTGCAACGCTATGGTTTTTAAATTGCTAACTCATATACCTTGAGAAAAAGTAGATTTGTCAATATTATTTAGAACTATGAAGTCTAAAACAGTAACTTTAATGTTTATTTTTGCAATTGCAGTTATTGGAATTGCATTCCTTGCGACAAATGTATTTTTTAACTATAGAGAAAAAACTATGACGCGGGCAAAAATTGTAACGCCTAAATCTTCTTCAAATTCAGATGCTGAAACTGAAGTAGAGCGCCAATCTTACGAAACTGAAAAATATGAAACATTTGTTCCATTGTATTCAGGAGAAACTCTGATAAGCACGCTTACAATGGATATAAACAACGATGGTTATGATGATGAGGTTATCGTTATTCGACAATCCAATTCACAGAGTCTTTGGATTGTACCTGCTTTGCTTGAGCCTAAAACAGGAGCTTTCAAGAGACTTACGCCGATTGATACAAAGTTTACAAAAACAAGAACTTTTTCATACTCAGGAATGGATGTAACAGGTGAGCACAAAAAAGCTCTCATCTATCACGGAGTCGCAGATGATGGAAATTATGTGATGAAAATCTATTATTTTGTTGCAGGCAATGGGAAAAATGATATGGAATTGATCGGCGATTTTGAATCTGACGGAACAGTGTTTATTCAGCAGACAGAGCGATCAGAAGCTTATGAGTTGGCGCTATCAAAAGGAGAAAGTTTTTCTGTTTGGGTTTATAAGTCTGACAAAGCGGAAACTGACGGAAATTCGGAAGACACAAAAAAAATCAACCAAAATCAGATTCAGCAGGAATATAGGTGGAATCCTTCTGCTCAAAAATACGAACTTTACCGGCAGATTAGAGTAAATGCAGACAGGCTTGCAGAGACCGCACTTTCAAAAATTCAAGATGGAACTATCGAGACTTTTGCAAAATTTTTGGACGGGCTTTGGTACAAGACGGACAATACTGATGGCAATATCAGATATCTTTATTTTAATTACGATGACCGTCAGATTATCCAGCTTTACAAAGATTATCAGGAAGTTTACGAGTGGGAAGATGGAAAACTTCGCCACAATGGTATTTATATTTCGACAACAAATGCAGACATAATGAATCTACACAGGCGTTTTGATGTTTCAGTTTCGAGCCTTGATGAAATTAAAGTTGCCCTCAGGGATGATGTAAATATCATCATAAAAAGCGATTCACTTTGGAACGGTAAATACAAAAAGCTCAGCCTTCAAAGCTCTTTTGAAAATGAAAAAGACGATGTAGAACTTGCAACTTATAACAATGAAATAAAAAAAGCTCCTTTATGGACATCTTCAGATTCTACAGTAGAAGTATCATTTACCGATTACAACTACAAGGCAAAGTATAACGGCATAGATGAAACAGGAGTTTATTCTACAGGGAAAGCCGGCGCTTACAATGTAATTCAATTTCGCTCAGATGGAGACACTTCGATTTTCGGCGAAGTCTATGCGATGCAGTTCGGAACAAAGACAATCACAGAAACTGTAAAAAAACAGACGGTCGAAAAAGTTGTTACAGATTTTGACACAGTGATTTTTAGTCCGGTAAAAGTTACCCCAAAAGATTGTTTTGTAACCGAAGGAAAAGTATACACTTTCACGAGATAAAAATTGCTCCACAAGCGGCAGTCAAAGCTGTTGGCAATAATTAGCGGGGTGGTTTTTCGTGGGATTGAACTGCTTCCCTTTGGTGTACACCTCTTTAAATTATTGATGATACTTTTATCCAAAAACAATTGTTATTCCAGTCTAAATATGGCATAATAAAAAGACTGGAGACAATCATGATTACGAATGTTCAAGAATGTATAAAACCAATTTCTTACATCAAAACAAATGCGGCTGATATGATGAATTTTGTCAATGATAGGAAAGAACCTCTTGTAATTACTCAAAATGGGGAATCAAGAGCTGTTTTAATAGATGTAGAATCTTATCAGGAAATGAAAAATGCCTTTAACCTGTTAAAAATCATTCAATTTTCTGAACAAGATGTAAAAAAAGGAAAATGTAAACCTGCAACAGAAGTCTTTTCAAACTTGAAAAGGAAATATAACTGTGAAAAATGAAATTAGAAAAGTTATAGTTTCTCGGTTTGCAGAAGACGATTTGAATGAAATTATAGAATATTATTTTTCTTTGTCGCAGAATTATGTTGAAAAACTAATTTCTGAATTTGAAAAAAATGTAATGTCGTTGCAGAGGCACCCCAAAAGTGGTAGGGTTGTCCCAGAACTGGAAAAGCAAGGAATTTTACGATATAGAGAACTTATTCAAGAATATTATAGAATCCTCTATGAAATATCTGATAACAAGGTAATTGTTCATACAATCATTGATGGTCGAAGAAATTTTGAAGATATAATAATTTCAAAATTATCTCGTTATTATGGAAACTAAGCCTAACAACGTTTTCAAACCCGACAACGCAAGGCTTTTCTTGCGTTTGCGGTACAACCAAATGTTATGTGGATGACCGTACCAGGTTGCTAGGAGAAAAAATTATGTCAGATGTAAATGAAAAAGTTATAAAAATACAAGAATAAAAATATTTCTTGTGTTAGCGTTTGTTGTAATAGGTGTTTTAGTTATAAAAATTGTGAATTAAATCAGAAATTGGAATATTACGCAGAAATGAGCGATGAATTTCACAAGAACTTATATGCACAAGGTTAAGGTTCTTATAAAGAGGTGCTCATACTATGTCTATTTCTGATATTTATTATCGAAAGTATTTTAAATCTGAAGATAAATAAAAATAAAGTTTTTTTATCTAATATAATCTCTTGACAATAAGAATATACAATGTATATACTTAAAGTGATGGAGGTGAATTATGCAAGCAGTCGTTCAGAAATGGGGTAACAGCCTCGGTTTCAGGATTCCTTCACATTGGGCAAAAGACAATAACGTAAAGAATGGAAGCAAAATTGAAGTAATCGCTGAAAAAGGAAAGATAGTTATTCTTCCTCAGAAAAAAACTCTTGATGGTATGCTTAAAATGGTTTCTTCGGAAAATATTCATTCAGAAATTTCAGCAGGATTTTCAGTAGGCAAGGAAGAATGGTAAACTCAAGTTATGTTCCTGAAAAAGGTGATTTAGTCTGGCTTGATTTTGATCCACACGCAGGTCATGAACAGAAAGGTCATCGCCCGGCAATTTGTATTTCTCAAAAAATGTATAATCAGAAAATAGGTCTTGCTTTATTTTGCCCGATTACAAGTCATATAAAAGGCTATCCTTTTGAAATTGTATTGGACAAGCATTCTATAAAAGGTTGTATTCTTAGTGATCAAATAAAAAATCTCGACTGGAAACAAAGAAACTGCGATTTTATAGAAAAAGCAACTGAAGAAGAAATTGATTCAGTAGTTGATAATATAAAATTGTTAATAGAGTAATCACATAACAATGCCTTCAAATCCGACAAACGTGTCTGCCCCACACACACACCACCGTTTAAGCTCATAGTTAGAACGACCCCTTTTGTGTAAATACGAAAATACGACGGGGCCCGACAAATATCGCAAATGATTCAATTTGAAAATCGAACGGGCGACAATTTTATATGTGCGCAACAACTTGCAATAACAATATAAAAACAATCCTGATGACACAATCGCTGAAATTAAATATAATAAAAGATTATGAACGCTAACGAACTTCGCTCAAAATATATTGAGTTTTTTAAATCAAAAAATCATGTTGAAATTTCAGGGCAGTCTTTAATTCCTGAAAACGACCCTTCGGTTTTATTTACGACAGCTGGAATGCACCCTCTTGTTCCTTACCTTCTCGGTGAAAAACATCCTGCTGGCACTCGCCTTACTGATTATCAGAAATGTATACGCACCGGTGATATCGATGAAGTTGGGGATCCGTCTCATCTCACTTGTTTTGAAATGCTTGGAAACTGGTCTCTCGGCGACTATTTTAAAAAAGAATCTATCGGATTTTCTTACGAATTTCTTACATCTCCTAAATGGCTTGGGCTTGACCCTCGTAAAATCTCTGTGACTGTTTTTGCCGGAGATGAAAACGCTCCTCGTGATGAAGAGGCGGCTGCTGCATGGATTGCTAACGGTATGCCGGAAGACAAAATTGCGTATCTTCCGGCAAGCGATAACTGGTGGGCTGCTGGTCCAACCGGTCCTTGTGGTCCTGATACAGAAATTTTTTACTGGGTCGGCGAAAATCTTCCTCCAAAAGGTTCAAACAAAGGTACGGACCCTGAAAATTGGCTTGAGATTTGGAACAACGTATTTATGCAGTACAACCGCATAGACGAAAAGAATCTTGAGCTTCTTCCTAAAAAAAATGTCGACACGGGAATGGGGCTTGAAAGAACTAACTGCATCCTTCAAGGAAAAAAATCAGTGTATCTTACAGAAGTCTTTCAGCCTATCATTAAAACGATAGAGAAACTTTCTAATTACACATACGGAACTGATGAAGAAAAAGATAGGTCTGTTCGCATCATAGCAGACCACGCTCGTTCGTCTGTATTTATTCTCGGTGATCAAAAAGGTGTCAGCCCGGCTAGAGTTGGAGCCGGTTATGTCCTTCGTCGTCTTATCCGCCGTGCAGTTCGTCACGGGATGAAACTTGGAATTGACAAAGATTTTATGGCAGAAGTTGCAGTCACCGTTGTTGAAAACTTCAAAATCGCTTATCCGGAGCTCGAACAAAATAAAAATAAAATTTTTAGCGAACTTACATCTGAAGAAGCAAAATTCCGTCAGACTTTGAAAAAAGGCGAAGCTGAATTTGAGAAGATGCTTCCTAATTTGATGAAAAATCCTAAAAAGATTATCAGCGGAAAAGTTGCTTATAATCTTTATGAAACTTACGGATATCCGCTTGAACTCACTCAAGAGCTCGGTGCGGAAAACGGATTTACTGTCGATGTTGAAGGTTTTAAAGAAGCGGAGAAAAAACATCAGGAAGCATCGAAAACTGCAGAAGTTGGGGCTGCAAAAGGTGGATTGGCTGAACAGTCTGATGTTACAACAAAATATCACACTGCAACACATTTATTGCAGCAGGCTCTCATAGATGTTCTCGGTGAACAAGTTGCTCAAAAAGGTTCAAACATCACAAATGAACGCATGCGCTTTGACTTCACATTTGACCGCCCGATGACTAAAGAAGAAATTCAGAAAGTTGAAGATATTGTAAACGAAAAAATTAAAGAAGATTTACCGGTTACGATGCAAGTTATGCCGCTTGATGACGCAAAAAAAGCCGGGGCACGTGCGTTGTTTACAGGAAAATACGGGGAAGACGTAAAAGTTTACACAATCGGCCGAGATGCCGAAAACGACTGGTTCAGCAAAGAAGTTTGCGGAGGTCCGCATGTTCAGCACACTGCACAGATCGGTCAATTCAAGATTCAAAAGGAACAAAGTTCATCAGCCGGCGTGCGTCGTATTCGCGCAGTCATCTCCGGGGGACTTCCTCTTGATAAACACTGATAAAATTAACTGTTGTAACTTGTTCAAATGAGTTTTGTTATATAACTATAAAGAAGAGACTAAAGAAATGAGGATATAAAAATGAAAAAAATTGTTCTTGCTTTGATGATTTTATTTGCGACAACTGCTATGGCGTTTGCTCAGTCTGACCTTCAGGTTCTCGCTGTTGTAAAGCTGAATAAAAATGAATCTATCACTCTTAAGCAGCTTAAAACACAGTGCAGTAACTACGAAAAGCAGCTTGGAAAACCGTTATCGCTTGACGGAAGAAAAGATGTTTTGAATAAAATAATCAGCGACAGGTTGTTGATTCAAGCCGCAGCAAAAGATGGGATTTCAATTCCTGACAGCTACGTAGATCAGGTTTTTATGCAGCAGATGAGTCAGTCTATCGGTCGAAATGTTACAGAAAAAGAATTTGCGGAGTTGATTCAAAAAACTCAAAACAAATCGATCGACCAATTTATGGTTGAACAGACAGGAATGAATACTTCCGAATTTAAGACATATCTAAAAAATCTTTTGATTGTACAGCAGTATGTTATTCAAAAAAATCAGTCGGGACTTCAAAATGTTGCTGCATCGGATGATGAAATCAGGCTTTACTACGAAAACAATAAGTCTTCATTTGTGTGGAGCGATATGCTCAAATTGTTCATAGTGATTGTTCCAAAAGGAAAAGACCCGGACGCCGCTAAGCTCAAGCTGAACGGGCTATTAAACAGTTATAAAGATAAAAAATTGACGGCAGAGCAAATCATTGTTCAATCTCAGGCATCAGGCTCCGGATATCAGGCATCTACAGGAGTAATCCCTAAAACAGAAATCTATGCCAATTCTATCGGAATGACTTATCAGAATCTTCTTTTTGTAGCAAGTCAGAAAGAAGGGTTTGTGTCAGACATTGAAGAAACTTCAAATGATTACAGATTCATTGCCCTTCTTAAAAAATATGATGCAAAGATGCTCGGCATAAGCGATATTGTTCAACCTGATACAACTGTTACCGTTTACGATTATATCCGCTCTGCACTTTCACAGCAAAAACAGCAAGAGTACCTTGGAGGAAAAGCCGCAGAGATGGCTGCTGCTCTGAATACATCAGATAATGTTGAAATGAAAAAAACAGGTTCAGCTCTAGACAAGTTGATGAGTTGGGAGTAGGATTTTGTCCAGGAGAAAAGAAAGGATAATTGCGTTTCAGGCACTTTATTCATGGGACGTAAGCAGGGAACCGCTTGATAAACTTTTGACTTTTTCGTGGCTTGAAAACGATTTTGAAAATCGGGCTGAAAAAAAAATCGAAGAATCGGGTGACGCTCTTAAAGCTTTTAAAGACAAGAAAACTTTTGCAAGTTTGATAATTGCAGGTACAATCGAGCATTTGGACGAGATTGATGAAATGATAAAAAAACATCTTGCTGCAAACTGGTCTCTTGAACGAATCAATAAAGTTGCCCTAGCAATTTTGCGTACGAGCACTTACGAAATTGTTTTTCAAAAAGATATTGAGCCTAAAATCATAATCGATGAAGCTATAAATATTGCAAAAGATTACGGGTCAGACGATTCCTATAAGTTTATTAATGCAGTGCTTGATAAAATAGGAAAAGATGAAGAGTCGAAAAAAGCTTAAAAACACAATCCTCATTTTTATTATTTCTTACATTTTGTTCTGTTTTTTCGGTTGCAGGCTGAAGGCGGAACAAAAGTCATTGTCAAAACAGTTTGATTCAATCGATGCTCTGATTATGCAAAACCAGACTTTATCTGCTTTGAAAGAATTGAAAAAAACTGAAAAAAAAGTTCACGATGTGTGGTCGTATATCGGGGTTTTCAAGCGATATCAAATACTCGGAGAATCTGTAAAGTCTGAAAAAATTCTTCAAAAGGCACTCAAAAAAAATAGCGGAAATGTTGAACTTCTTGCAGTTTATACGAACTTTCTTTTGCGTCAGGGACGGCTAGACGAGAGCGCAAAGACTGCACAAAAACTTCAAGGGACAAAATACGCATCTTTATATTCGGAGTTTGTTTTGCGCAAAATGCTGTGGAAAAAAGACGTTACTTTTGACGTTTTAGTCAACGATGAAATGTATTATCAGATTTTTATGGACGCATATAAAGGCGGCAAAAATTCGATGTGGCTCAGAAACTGTGCTGTTTATTGCCTTTTAAAAGGTCTGTACAATCAGGCGGTTTCTGTAGTTCCAGAGTATTACGCTGACGTCGATGACTCTTATTTTTGGGCGCTTTGCTACTATGATGCCGGGAAATATTATGATTCAATTGAGGCGCTCGATGCTTCTAAAAGCCTTTTAAAAGATTATTCAAATAAAGCGATTTTTAAGACAACTTTGGTCAGGCAAGTTTCGCTTGAATCTGATGCGTATATGGCAGTTTCCGACATGCAATCGGCAGAAGCGGCGCGTCAGGCAATTGTATTAAATATAGACAACATGAACGTCCGTAAAAATGACGAGGCTTTGCTTTCTACAATTTTGCTCAACAGTGCAGTTTGGGCAGGCAATCAAGGAATGGATGGGCAAAGCGCTGACTTGCTTTTTTACATTGTAAATCGCTGGCAAGATTTTGTTCCCGGTCTGATTTTTTATTCAGATTTTGCTTACCGTTCCAGCCTTGAACGCGAGGAAGATGCTGAGATTAAGGCTTTGCGCCGTGCAGGAATTCGTTCTTTGGAGATGGAAAAATACGACAATCGACGAAAAATTCCTTTGAGCGATGCGATTTTCAGAATTGACAGCTCTATTGAACGGACTAATGACCCTTATCTCAATATCGCAAGGCTTGATTTAAAATATAAGACAGACAAATCTATTTCGGAAAAAGACAAAAATCGCGACTTGTGGATGCTCCTCGAAAACAGTTTTTCAAAAGGCAATGGATACGATGTTCTTCTCGTCGAATATGCGTTGAGTTTTTTGCTCAAAACAAAGCAATATGACGACGCATGGAATCTTTTTTATAAATATGTAGTCGCAAATGGTTCGTATGATGAAAAAAAGCCGTTCTGGCAGCAATTTATCGCTCAGGTTAGATTGTACGATTTGCCTATAGCGGAGTTTGGTGCATGGTTTTCTGCATTCAAAAAGCTTACTGATGAAGCACTTCGCCTCTACGAATATTGCGTCTACGAAAGCGGCGGTATTTTAGAAGATGGATTTATTTCACAAGATGTATCTACAGCTTCGTGCATGAATCTCGGAGATATCTATGTCTCACTCGGAAAAAACAACAAAGCTCTTGATGTTTATGGAAAAATTGCCGGCAGGGAAAGCCGCAACTCTCTTCGTTCAGAAATTTTTTACAGGATTGCATGCATTTATGCAGGTCAAGGAGATATAAAAAATGCCCTACGTTCAGCCGAATATTCTTATTCACTGTATCCTGAAAACGCAAGGGCATCTTTACTTAAAGAAAAACTCATGATAAACGAGTAAACCTATTCTATAACGGCAATTATATCGCTCATGCGTAGAATCAAATGGTCTTCGCCGTCAATTTTTACCTGTGTTCCGGCGTATTTGTCGTACATTATTCTGTCACCTTTTTTTACTGTAATTTTATTTTCATCAGTGCCCGGTCCAACTTCAACTACTGTTGCTGTCTGAGTTTTTTCCTGTGCTGCTTCTGGAATAATGATTCCACTTGATGTTTTAGACTCTGCTTTATCATTCTTAACAAGAACGCGGTCTGCTAACGGTTTGATTTTCATTTTATTACCTCTTACCTATAAATTAATAATTAATAAGTTTGGCGTCAACTAAAAAATAGCTAATTGCCTTTATGCCGAAAATAGCATGAATTGTTGATAAATCAAAAATATATATGGAAAATACATCTGATTTATGATAGACTTCACAATCATGTTTAACATTTTTGGAGCAGTTGTTACACCTGCCGGCGTAAATTTTTCTATTTACAGTAAGGATGCTACAAAGGTTAGCCTCGTTCTATTTAATTCACAAGACGATAAACAACCGTCGCATATTATTGATTTTGATCCTGTTTTAAACAGAACCGGTGATGTTTGGCACGTTTTAGTTCCTGGAATAGGAGCCGGAACTCTGTACCTTTACAAAATTGACGGACCGTATGACCCGATGAGAGGTCTGCGTTTTAATTATCACAAATATTTGTTTGATCCGTATGCAAAAGCGTTTACAAATGGTTCTGTATTTCGTTCATACAATGAGCTTCGGAAAAACGGATTTTCATTAAATGAAAAAGGAGAAATCCAAGATTTATCAGATTTTCCTAAATGCGTTGTCGTAGATGATAATGATTTTGATTGGGAAGGAGATAGACCTCTTGGTATTCCGCTTGATCAATCTGTTATTTATGAAACACATGTCAAAGGTTTTACAGCATCTGCCAATTCAGGTGTAGGGGAAGACTCGGGAACTTATCGCGGATTTGCAAAAAAAATTGATTATTTAAAGAAACTCGGAATCACTGCTGTAGAATTTCTTCCTCTTTTTGAATTTGATGAAAATGAAAACTACAATTTAAATCCACGCACAGGAGAAACTCTTGTCAATTATTGGGGCTACAGCACAATAGGATTTTTTGCACCTAAAACTTCATATTCATTTGACAAAACTCCGGGAGGCTCTGTCCGCGAATTTAAACAGCTTGTAAAAGAGCTTCATAAAGCCGGAATTGAAGTTATTCTCGATGTAGTTTACAACCATACAGCTGAAGGAAATGAACACGGTTATACGTTTGAATTTCGCGGTATTCAGAATAATGTTTATTATTCTCTTCCTGAAGCTCGAAAAGAATATTACATGAATTTCAGCGGATGCGGTAACTCTGTAAACTGTAATCACCCGGTTACTTATCAGTTTATTTTAGACAGTCTGCGTTACTGGGTTGTTGAAATGCATATTGACGGCTTTAGGTTTGACCTTGCTTCGATTTTGACTCGCATGGGAAACGGAAATGTTTTGAATGGCGATGTTCCAAACCTGACTGTCGCAATAAATGAAGACCCTGTTCTAGCTAAGACAAAAATCATCGCCGAACCTTGGGATGCGGCAGGGCTTTATCACCTTGGAATGTTCCCAGGTGGTCCGAATAACCGCTGGAGCGAATGGAATGCACGTTTCCGAGACGATATAAGGCGTTTTTTGCGCGGTGACAACAATAGCATAACAGCTGCTGCAACTCGCGTATGTGGAAGTTCTGATTGCTACAATCACGATGGACGTTCTCCTTTAGCATCGATAAACTTTATTACTTCTCATGACGGTTTCACTTTAAACGATCTTGTAAGCTATAACAGCAAACACAACGAAGAAAACGGTGAAGGCAACCGAGACGGAAGTGATAATAACTTTAGCTACAACTGCGGATACGAAGGCGAATGCGTCAATCCGAAAATAGAATTGCAACGCATCAAAAAAATCAAAAACTTCTTTTTATATTTGCTTGTTTCTCAAGGAGTTCCGATGATTCTTGCCGGTGACGAGATGAGACGCACTCAAAAAGGAAACAACAATGCTTACTGCCAAGATAATGGCTTGAGTTGGGTTGACTGGGAACTCGCTGAAAAAAATGCAGGTCTTGTAAGGTTTGCATCGGTTCTCATAAATTTAAGAAAAAATCACAGAGTTTTTAGAAGAACTTCATTTTTCCCCGGATTCTATGAAAAAGGTGATTCTCATGAAATCTCGTGGTACGACGTAAAAGCTACTGTACCTGACTGGAATAAAATGGGGAATTTCCTTGGTTTCAGGCTCGACGGCTTAGGAAATGACAATGATTTTTACGTTGCAACAAATATCGATTTATATGATTTGACAATCGTGCTTCCTTCTTTGACAGATAATAAAAAATGGTACAGAGTTGTTGATACATCTTTCGACAGCCCTGATGATATCCTTGAAATCGGCAAAGAGGAAGTTCTGAGTGAACAGAGACGTTATGTATTGTTTTCTGGCGCTTCAGTAGTTCTTATGAGTAAATAAAAAAAGTTAGTTAGCTGAGTAAATACGCGAACGGAGGATTTTTATATGGTATTTAACAAAAACGAATTTAAGGCAAATCTTTCTGCACGACTTCGACGTCAGTATGGTAAAGATATCTCTCAAGCAAATAAGCATGATCTTTTTGATGCTGTTTCTGCTTCTGCGTTTGAGTTGATTATGCCTAACTGGATGGCAACTCGTGCCGAGTATGAAAAGAAACCGACGAAGAAACTTTATTATCTTTCGGCTGAGTTTTTGATGGGTCGTGCTTTGAGCAACAACCTTATAAATGCGGGAATTAAGGAATCTGTAAAAGAAGTTCTCAAAGAAATGAACATCGATTTTGATATGATTGAAGATGAAGAACCTGACGCTGCGCTCGGTAACGGAGGACTTGGTCGCCTTGCTGCCTGCTTCCTCGATTCTCTTGCAACTCTTGATTACCCGGGACACGGATATGGAATCCGCTATGAATACGGAATGTTTGAACAGAGAATTGAAGACGGCTATCAGGTTGAATATCCTGACAACTGGCTGATTCACCGAGACCCATGGGAAGTAAAACGTTCAGACCTTTCTGTCACTGTAAAATTCGGCGGCAATATCGCTTATGGCAAAACTCCTGACGGACAGCCGAGATTTTACATTGAAAACGCAGAAGAAGTCACAGCAACTCCATTTGATATGCCAATCATCGGTTATGATACAAAAACCGTAAACACATTGCGTCTGTGGTCTGCGTCATCTCCAAACGGATTCGACCTTCAGCTTTTCAACAATATGGAGTACAACCGTGCCGTTGAGCGACAGAACAGTGCCGAAAATATCAGCCGAGTTTTGTATCCAAATGACAGTGGTCCTTCTGGAAAAGAGCTCCGACTTAAGCAGCAGTATTTTTTCAGCTCAGCTTCATTGCAGGATTTGGTGCGTCATTATGTTGCAGATCACGGAACTGATTTTAATAGATTTGCAAGTCTTCATGCTATTCAGCTCAACGATACACATCCTGTTGTTGCGATTCCTGAGCTTATGCGTATTCTCATAGATGATTACAATGTTGGCTGGGACGATGCATGGGATGTTGTAACACACACTTTTGCTTATACAAACCACACAATTCTCGCTGAGGCTTTGGAAAAATGGCCGATTGAGATTTTCCAAAGACTTTTGCCGCGTATTTATCAGATTGTTGAAGAAATCAACCGCCGTTTTGTGATTGAATTGCGTCAGAAGTTCCCTAACGACTATGATAAGCACGAACACATGGCAATTATCCATAACAATATGGTTTATATGGCATGGCTTGCCATTCATGCTTGTTTCAGCGTAAACGGTGTTGCAGAGCTTCATACAGAGCTTTTAAAAACGTCTGAACTTAAAGACTGGTATTTGATATATCCTGAAAAATTCAACAACAAGACAAACGGTATAACACAGCGCCGATGGCTATTAAATGCTAACCCAGAACTTGCAAAATTTATTACAGACCGAATTGGACATGGTTGGGAAAAAGATTTGACTAAACTCAAAGGGCTAGAAAAATATCTAGACGATGAAGAGTCTTTGAATGAAATCATTCGCATAAAAATGGAAAATAAACAGGCTCTCGCTGAGTACCTCAAACATTCGCAGAATGAATTTCTCGACCCGGAATCTATCTTTGATGTTCAGGTAAAACGCCTTCATGAATACAAACGCCAGTTGCTCAATATAATGCATATAATGTATTTGTACAACAGGATTGTTGAAGACCCTACGTTCGATACTCCATCTCGCACATTTATTTTTGGTGCAAAAGCTGCAAGTGGATATCGCCGTGCAAAATCAATCATCAAATTGATAAACACAGTTGCCGAAAGAATCAACGGGGACCGACGCGTTCGCGGAAAAATCAGAGTTGTATTTGTAGAAAACTATCGTGTTTCGGTTGCAGAAAAGATTTTCCCGGCTGCTGATGTTTCTGAACAGATTTCGACAGCAGGTCTTGAAGCTTCAGGTACATCTAACATGAAGTTCATGCTCAACGGAGCGCTCACTCTCGGAACAATGGATGGCGCAAATATTGAAATTTTTGAAGAAGCTGGAAAAGAAAACGGATTTGTATTCGGTATGCATACAGACGAAATCAAAAAGATTGAAGCGGAGCATTCTTACAATCCTCAAACTTTCCTTGACTGCAATCCTGCTTTGGCAAAAGTTGTTGAACAACTTGTTGATGGAACATACGATCCGACTCATCAGCTTTTTAAAGAGCTTCACGATTCTTTAATTTACGGTGTAGAAGGTCAGCGCCCTGACGTTTATTATATTCTTGGGGACTTTGATTCATACTGCAAAGCACAGGAAAGCATTGCAAAAGCTTATTCCGATAAAAAAGGTTGGGCTAGAAAAACGCTCAAAAATATTGCTAATGCTGGTAAATTCTCTTCTGACCGCACAATCGAAGATTATGTAAGAGATATTTGGCATATCGAAAAAGTTATAACTAAATAATTTTTTTTAGAAACTTAAAAGGCGGCAATATTATTGATTGCCGCCTTTTTTTATGCAAATTTATAAAAAAACATTGCATAAATATGCAAAAAACATTGAATAAATATGCATAAAAATGTATATTTTTGCATAAGAGGTATTTATATGAAAAAAATAACAGTTATATGTGCAGTTTTGTCAGCTGCTTTATATTTTGTAGGATGTAGCAAATCAAAAGTTGAGATCAAATCAATTGCCGACCTCTCAGGAAAGAATATTGGAGTTCAGGCAGGAACTACAGGAGAATCTTGGGTTCAGGACAATGTTGAAGGGGTAAAACTCAATTCATTTAAAACAGGTATGGATGCAGCCCTCGACTTAAAAAATCGTGCAATCGACGCTGTAGTCCTCGATGAACTTCCTGCAAAAAAAATTGTAGAACGCAACAACGAGCTTAAAATCATCAAAGCTCCTGAATTTGCAGCAAACAAAGAAGCTTATGCGATTGCGGTAAAAAAAGGAAATACAAAACTTCTTGATGCAATAAACAAGACGATTTCTGAAATGAAAGCAAACGGCGAATATGAAAAGCTGATAAACGCTTTTATGCCGGCTGACGGAAAAATCGTAGTTCCCGATTCGGAAGAGACATCTGGTTCATCTGTTTTAAAACTCGGAACTAACGCCGCCTTCCCTCCTTTTGAATACGTTGAAGGAAAAGATATCGTTGGATTTGACATATCTATGGGCGAAAAAATAGCACAGACTTATGGTGCAAAACTTAAAGTTATCGACATGGCATTCGACAGCTTGATTCCGGCTCTTCAGGCAGGAACAATCGACTTTATCGCTGCAGGAATGTCTGTAAATGAAGATAGAAAAAAGAATGCGGATTTTTCAGACACATACTTTGAATCTGAGCAAGTCATCATTGTTCGCAAATAACATTGCTGACAAAAAAATTAATAATTCTGATTTTTATTAGTTGTAGTTTTATTAAGGGAAAGTCATGATTCAATCTTTTATAGACACGATGATTTCCGGGCAACGCTATTTGCTGATTTTACAAGGGCTTGGAAACACTCTTTTAATCGCACTTTGTGCTGTTTTAATCGGAACGGTTTTAGGATTCGCTTTTGCATTGATGAAAGTGTCTGGAAACAAGGTTTTAAAAGCAATCGCAGAAATTTATACGACAGTCCTCAGGGGAATTCCTCTCGCAACACAGTTGATGATTTTCTACTTTGTGATTTTTGCTCCTCTTGGATTAAATCGTCTGCTCGTTGCAATTTTAGCTTATGGGTTTAATTCAGGCGCTTATTGTACGGAGATTTTTCGTTCCGGAATTCAGGGGATCGATGCAGGGCAGACTGAAGCCGGACGTTCGCTTGGTTTGAGCCAATGGCAGACATTTTTTAAGATTGTTCTTCCTCAGGCTGTAAAAGCGGTGCTTCCAACTTACACGAGCGAATTCATCGTCTTAATAAAGGAAACTTCTGTCGCAAGTTTTATAGCTGTGACGGATATGACGAAAGCCGGAGATATGATTCGCAATGCAACTTACAATGCATGGATTCCTCTTTTGACTTGTGCGGTAATTTATCTCGCGCTCACCGTTGGACTTACAAAGTTCTTTGGTAGTTTTGAAAAAAGGATGGCAAAAAGTGATAGAAGTTCAAAATCTTAAAATAAGTTTTGGGAACCTTCACGTATTAAAAGGAGTCTCTTTAAATATCGAGCGAGGAGAAAAGATTGTAATTATTGGACCGTCAGGCTCTGGTAAAAGTACATTTTTGAGATGTTTGAACCGTCTTGAAACTCCAAGCGAAGGAAAGATTTTTTTTGAAGGAAAAGATTTGACATCTCCAAAGACGAACCTTGACCTTTGCCGCCAGAAGATGGGAATGGTCTTTCAGCATTTCAATCTTTTTCCACACCTGACAGTTTTGCAAAATATCACACTTGCTCCTGTAATTTTAAAGTTGAAGAGTGAAGAAGAGGCAAATGCTGAAGCTATGAAACTTCTTGAGAGAGTTGAGCTTTCCGATAAAGCGAATGTTTATCCTTCAACATTGTCTGGCGGACAGAAACAGAGGATTGCAATTGTCCGTTCACTTGCTATGCAACCGGATGTGATGCTTTTTGATGAACCTACATCAGCGCTTGACCCAGAGATGGTCGGAGAAGTTCTTGAAGTGATGAAAGATCTTGCTCGTGATGGAATGACAATGGCTGTTGTTACGCACGAGATGGGTTTTGCCCGAGAAGTTGCAGACAGAGTCCTTTTTATGAACGATGGATATATTGAAGAAGAAGGAACTCCACAGGAGATTTTCCAAAATCCAAAAAGTGAGCGATTGAAGCAATTTTTACAATCTGTTTTGTAACGGTTTTGAAGAAAATGGGAAAAGTATCCGTCAGAACTTAAAAGAGACATAAAATAACCACGGTTATTTATTTTTAACTTTGGTTAAACCTGCTCTAACTTTATTGACGGTACAACATAATCAATCTATCATTAAAATGTAAAATAAAGTTAATAAGTTCGTATTTTAGATTATCGTTGTTGATTATATAAAAAGCGTTGCTTGGAGAGTTTATTTTTCGGAGAGAAGTTTATTGGTGAGGGATAAGCCGTCAATCTTAACTAAAATGTTACAGATTGACGGCTTTTTTTTTGCCCATTATAATCGTCCGAAATGATTGAGAAGATTTCTATTACGATAAAACCGGAAGATGAAAAAAATCTAAGCTTGCATAAGTCCCTTGTTATTAAAGAATTAAAAAAAAATAACTTGTCAACAGATGACTTTTCTTTAGTTTTTGTAAAAAAATCGATAGATGCTCGACATGGGCAGTTAAAGCTCCATCTGAGCTATAAAGTTTACATCGGAGAGAGTCCTGAAGAGACAGCAAAATCGTTGCCGGTTTGGAAAAAAGCTGACGGTAAACATTCTGTCATAATTGTGGGAGCGGGACCTGCCGGGCTCTTCGGGGCGCTTAAACTTCTCGAAAATGGTGTAAAACCTGTAATCCTCGAGCGCGGTTCCGAAACATTTAAGCGCAAAATAGATATTGCAAAAATCAGCACAAAAGGATATGTCAACGAAAATTCAAATTACTGTTTTGGGGAAGGCGGAGCAGGTACATTTTCCGATGGAAAGCTCTACACTCGTAGCAATAAACGCGGAGACATCGGGGCAATACTTAGAATATTAAACTATTTCGGCGCTGACAATAAAATTTTGACAGACGCACATCCTCACATCGGAACTGACAGGCTTCCTCAAGTGATAAATGAGATTCGCAAAAAAATTATTGAGCTTGGCGGCGAGTTTTATTTTGACACGAAAGTTACAAATTTTTTGATTGAAAACGACAGGGTTGTCGGGGTAGAAGCTTTAGAAACGATTGATAGTGAACGGAAAACCTTTTATGCAGATGCTGTTCTCCTTGCAACAGGTCATTCAGCTACAGATATATATCAGCTTGTGGCAAAAACCGCTCCGTCTGCACTTGAAGCAAAAACATTTGCAATGGGAGTTCGAGTTGAACACCCGAGAGCGCTGATAGACTCTATTCAGTATCACGGAAAAACTGACAAAGGGCTCGGCGCTGCTGAATACAGAGTTACTGCGCAAGTAGAAGGGCGAGGGGTTTATTCTTTTTGCATGTGTCCCGGAGGTTTTGTAGTGCCTTCAAGTTCTGGACCTGATGAGATTGTCGTGAATGGTATGTCAGCCGCTTCCAGAAATTCAAAATGGTCTAACGCTGCGATTGTTGTTGAAATAAGGCCGGAAGATATTCCCGACGAGTTTAAAAAACAGGCTGAAAGGAGTGGATGTCCAGAAGTTGCGGGGCTTTTGTTTAGGACAGAAATTGAACGCAAAGCTAAAGAAAACGGATGCGGGCAGGCAGCTCCGGCACAGCGAATAAAAGATTTTATTGACGACAAAAAATCTGAAGATTTACCTAAAACAAGTTACACTCCCGGTGTTGTCTCTTCAAACCTCAACTCATGGCTTCCAAAATATATGACAGAGCGCCTTCGACTAGGCTTTAAAGAAATAAACAAAAATATGCACGGCTTTATATGTGATGACGCTGTTTTGATTGCAGCAGAAACTAGAACAAGCACTCCCGTACGAATTAAACGCGATAAAAAGACTTTTGAATGCACATCATTAAAGGGATTGTATCCTGCCGGCGAAGGAAGCGGATATTCTGGCGGAATTGTTTCAAGCGCAATGGACGGTGAAAACGCATGTGCGGCAATCTGCTCTACTTTCCAACGCTCTTAAAAAATTGTATAATGAACCACTATGGCAACACAACACAAAGAAATCGATGCAGAAACTCTTGAAAATCTGCTTTACTTGTCTCGTCTTTCTCCTGAAAGCACTGATATGCAGACTTTGAAAAAACAGGTTGATGATATTTTAGGTTATTTTGAAATTCTTTCAAAATATGATGACAGCGAAAATCCGTATGATGCATACCCAAAAACCGAAGCCGACAAACTTCGCGGCGACACTGTAGTTGAAGGGCTAGAGATCAGTGACGTTAAAAAAGTTTCGGAAAACTTTATGGACGGATATTTTCAAGTGCCTAAAGTATTGGGCGCCGGTGCCTGATAAAGAGGAAACACAATGTACTATACGATAAAAGAAACAAGGGATGCGTTGAAATCAGGAAAAATCACAAGTGAACAGCTTGTCCAAGACGCCGTCTCAACTTTTAATAAAGATAAATCTGCTGCAATTCCGTTGAATGCATTTATAGAAATCTACGATGATGCGGTTGACTATGCTCGTCAAGCTGATAAAGAAATTTCTGCTGCACGTGCTGGCGGAAAAACAGAACTCGACAAACTGTTTTCGGAAAAGCCACTTGAAGGTATTCCGTTCGCGCTCAAAGACAATATGAACTGCAAAGGCCACCGCCTTACATGTTCTTCTAAAATTCTTGAAGGATATGTCGCTCCATACAATGCGACTGTTATTGAAAGGCTGGAAAAAGCCGGGGCAGTTCCGCTTGGACGATGCAATCAAGATGAATTTGCAATGGGTTCTTCCACCGAGTATTCTTCTTACGGTCCTACACGAAACCCTGTAAACCGCGAATTTGTTTCAGGCGGTTCTTCAGGAGGGTCTGCCGCCGCAGTCGCTGCAAATCAGGCGTTGTTCGGGCTTGGAACAGAGACAGGCGGTTCAGTTCGTCTTCCTGCATCATACTGTGGAATCTACGGACTAAAGCCTACTTACGGTGTTTTGAGCCGTTGGGGAATTGTCGCTTATGGTTCATCTCTAGATCAAGTTGGAATTCTCGGTCACACACCGGCAGATATTGCAGAGCCTCTTTCTCTTATGTGCGGAGTCGATTTTTATGACGACACATCAGCTGATTTACCTGAAGCTGACAAATTAAAAGACCTAAAAGCTTTTACCGACGAAGAATTCAAATCTCTAAAAATTGCAATTCCAAAGCAGTTTCTGAAAACGGAAGGTTGTTCTCTTGATGTTGTAAAGTGCTTTGAAGATACTCGAAATTGGTTTTTGAAAAAAGGTGCAACTGTGGAAGAAGTAGATCTACCTGTTCTTGATGCTTCAATCGCTGCTTACTATGTTATTGCCCTTGCAGAAGCTGCCTCTAATTTGAGCCGCTTTGACGGTATTCGCTATGGAAAGCGAGTAGACAACGGCAAAGGTTATGATGAACTTTATGTCGACACGCGTTCCGCAGGTTTTGGTCCGGAAGTAAAACGCCGCATTGTAATCGGAAATTACGTTTTATCTGAACAATTTTCAGGCGATACGTACAAAAAAGGAATGACAGTGCGCGCTCGTATTCAAAGGGAAGTTGCAGCTGTATTTGAAAATTACGACATAATCTTGTGCCCTACTTGCCCTACGGCAGCTTTCAAACTCGGTTCAAAAGTCGACAGTCCGTTGGAAATGTATTTGAGCGATTTGTATACGACGTTTGTAAATCTTGCACGAATCCCATCAATAAACGTTCCTGCGGGATACACTTCAGACTGCAATATGCCGATAGGTATGCAGTTTGCAGGAAAAATGTTCGACGAAGTAAAGATTTTGAGACTTGCACAATCGTGGGAAGAAGATCATTCAGGATGCGGAATCCCAGTAAAGGAATCCATGTAAAAAAAAATTTGAGGAATGAGATGATAAATAGATTTAATATTGGAGATGCTTTTGAAACTACTGTTGTTGCGGTGACAGATTCTACAGTATTTGTTGACTTAAGCGCAAAATCTGAAGGCGTCGTAGATGCCGCTGAATTTAAAGACGAGAACGGAAACTCTACAGTAAAAGAGGGCGATAAAATAAAAGTTTTTTTTACAGGCGACATTCACGGTGAAATGCATTTTACATCTAAAATTGCAGGCGGAAAAGCCGACAACACGATGATTGAAAACGCTTATAAAGGCGGAATCCCTGTAGAAGGTCATGTTGAAAAAGAAATCAAAGGCGGATTTGAAGTAAAAATCGGAAGTGCACGAGCATTCTGTCCTTATTCGCAGATGGGATTCAAAAATCGCGAAGAACCTTCCGCTTACGTCGGACGCAATTTGACATTTATCATCACCGAATACAAAAACGATGGAAAAGATATCCTTGTGTCTAACAGGAAAATCGGTGAAAGCCAGTATGCGGAACAGCTTGGGAAGATTGCCAATCAGATTAAAGAAGGCGTGATTGTAGATGCCGTTGTGGAACGCATTGAAAAATTTGGCGCTTTTGTAAACATAATGGGATTTCAGGCGCTTCTTCCGATAAGCGAAATGTCGTTTGACAGAGTTGAAAACGCAGGCGACATCGTCGAAGTCGGTCAGGAAATTAAAGTAAAAGTCATAAAGACAGACTGGAAAAATGAAAGAGTCAGCGTAAGCCTCAAAGCTCTGATGGATGACCCTTGGGAATCCGCCGCAAAAAAATTCCCGGTCGGAACAAAAATTACAGGAAAAGTAAGCAAAATCACAGACTTCGGGCTTTTTGTCAATCTCGACAAAGGGATAGATGGGCTTGTTCACATTAGCGAGCTTGAAGGAGTCTCATCTAACACGAACCTCAGAAAGACATACAAAATCGGTCAGGAAATCAGCGTAGTCGTAGACAAAATAGATTCCGCTTCAAAGAGAATATCACTTGTCCCTTCAACTTCAAAAGAGCAGGACGAAACTGCAAGTAAATATTTGAGCAGCCAAGATGATGACGGTGAAACTTACAATCCGTTTGCATCGCTTTTGAAAAAATAAAACATACTCAAAAAAGGCAGGTCAAACAGTATGGTCAAAGTTGAACAACTCGCAGAAAATGAAATCAAAAATGTTCCGAAAAATCTGTTTGAAGGAAAACGTCATCTCACTGCAAAAGAAATTGAAATTCTCGAGAAAAATCTGAACCATAACTCAGACCCTTCATGGAACAATTTTTATGTCGACAACGAAGAAGGTGCATTTGACCCATCTTTAATTCACATGTCATTTTTTTCTGGATTTATTGTTCTCGGTAAATTGAAAAAATTAAACCTTCATTTTAACGACCTCATACTTGAATGCGGAATCAGGCGTTCAAACCTTCACGATGTAGTTACAGGCGATGATTGTGTGATTCGCAATGTCTATTATATGGACAACTACAGGATTGGAAACAGAGTCATAATATTCAATATTCAAGAGCTTTGCTGCACAAAACATTCAAAATTCGGAAACGGGATTCTTAAAAAGGGCGAACCTGAAGAACACAGGATTTGGATCGGTGTTGCGAACGAAAACGACGGGCGCGCAATTCTTCCTTTTGAAGATATGATACCGGCTGACGCATACTTATGGTCGCATTACCGCGAAGATAAAAAACTTTTAGACAAGTTTAAAGCTCTGACAGAAAACGAAAATTCTAGAGAGCTCGACACTTACGGAATTATCGGGAATGACTGTGTAATTAAAAATTCAAGCATCATCAAAGATACAAAAATTTACGATTCCGCATATATAAAAGGCGCTTTCAAACTGAAAAACATCACGATTCTTTCATCGGAAGAAGAGCCGTCACAGATTGGCGAAGGCGTTGAACTTGTAAACGGTATTCTTGGATACGGATGCAAAGTTTTTTATCAGGCGATTGCAGTTCGTTTTGTGATCGGGCGCAACTGCCAAGTAAAGTACGGGGCTCGTCTTTTAAACTCTGTGCTCGGCGACAATTCTACAGTTTCATGTTGTGAAATCTTAAACAATCTGATTTATCCGTTCCATGAGCAGCATCACAATTCCTCATTTTTAATTGCGACAACAGTGATGGGGCAAAGCAATATTGCGGCAGGCGCTACAATCGGAAGCAATCACAACAGCAGAAGTCCGGACGGCGAAATTTTTGCAAAACGCGGATTTTGGCCGGGACTTTGCTCTGATTTTAAACACAATTCACGGTTTGCTTCTTTTACATTGATTTCAAAAGGAAGTTATCAGTACGAGCTTGATATTCCTTATCCGTTTGCGCTCGTCGCTCAGGGAACTAACGGTTCTCCTAAAATTACCATAATTCCGGCGTGGTGGTTCATGTACGATATGTTCGCAATCACAAGAAATAAGAATAAGTTTCTCAGCCGTGACAAAAGAGTAAAAAAAATCCAGCATATTGAAACAGACCCGCTCGCTCCTGATACTATGCAGGAAGTTATCGCTGCGCTTGACAGACTGATTTTTCTTACATCTGAATATCTTAAAAAGATCGGAAACGATTATATGAATGGCGCCGATACTCCGGAAAAAGTTTATCAGGCTGCAAAAGATTTTCTTCATCAAAATCCGCAAGCAGATTTTACGCTCGACGATCCTGTTTGTCAAAAAAAATATGGAGCTGTCATCATTAAACCTGTTCAGTCATATAAAATGTACAGAAAGATTGTAAAATATTTTGCGACAAGGACGCTGATGGAATTTTGCAGCAGCCTTAATCACGAAAAACTCACTTTTGAGCTTGTTGATAAAATCAGGCAGTTTCCTCTTTTCACAGAATGGGAGAATGCCGGCGGTCAAATAATACCTTCCAATAAAATTCAAGAGCTTTTTACAAATATCAAAAAAGGTGAAATCAAAAGTTGGAAAAGCGTCCACCAGTTTTATGATCAGTGCCAAAGCGAGTACGAAAAATATAAAGTTCGTTATGCGCTTTATCTTCTTGAGCAGCTTTATTCTCGCCCTATTGAAGAGTTCACTGTAGATGTGTACCGAAATGTAACAGAAGATGTGACGATCGTAGCTGATGATATTTACAACGCTTCATTGCAGTCGCGCGAAAAAGATTATACAGATTACTACCGCAAGATGACTTACGTCAGTGAGCGCGAAATGCAAAACGTAATTGGAATCCTCGATGAAAATTCTTTCCTCTGCCAGCTCAATTCATACACTGAAAAATTTAAATCCGATATTTTCCAGATTTTTCTTGGTTTGACTAAGTAATAGATAATGATTAAAATCATTAGTATGTCAGATTCTTTGTTACCTGTCCGAATGGGTATTGATGTAGGTTCAACTACAGTAAAAGTTGCTGTTCTCTCTGATGATGATAAGCTTATCTATGGCGATTATCAGCGCCACCGTGCTGATATCAGAAGCACTATCATTTCTGTTGTAAATAAAGCCCTTGATTTTCTTGAAAAAACAATAGAGGGCGGAAGCTCTAGACAGCTTACCGTAAAAGTAACCGGTTCGGGAGGACTTTCAGTTTCTCAGTGGCTCAACATTCCATTCATCCAAGAAGTTATAGCCGCAACTACAGCAGTAAAAAAACTTATCCCGCAGACAGATGTCGTAATTGAACTCGGTGGCGAAGATGCCAAAATTACATATTTCCGCGGCGGCGTTGAACAGCGTATGAACGGCACATGCGCCGGCGGTACAGGTGCGTTTATTGACCAGATGGCTGCTTTGCTAGAGACGGATGCATCAGGTTTAAATGAACTTGCAAAAGGTTCTCAGCAGATTTATCCAATCGCTGCACGCTGCGGTGTCTTTGCCAAAACCGATATTCAGCCTTTAATTAACGAAGGTGCGCGCCGAGAAGATATCGCTGCATCTATTTTTCAGGCGGTTGTAAGCCAGACAATTTCCGGGCTTGCATGTGGAAAACCGATAAGAGGTCACATCGCATTTTTGGGAGGTCCGCTTCACTTCCTTGACCAGCTGCGTCACCGTTTTATAGTGACACTCAATCTTAAAGATGACGAAATTATAGTTCCTGACGATTCACAGCTTTTTGTAGCGAGCGGATGTGCTTTTGGAGCTGAACGCAAATTTAGCGGCGAAAACGGAGATTTTAAGTTCCCTACGATTGCCGAATTCCGTGATTCATTGAAAAATCTTGTCGGCGCCGAGCTGAGAGAAGTTCAGCGCCTTGACCCACTTTTTACAGGTCAGGCTGAGTTGGATGAATTTCAAGTTCGCCATTCGGAACAAAAAGCAAAACGCGGAGACCTGAAAAAAACTCACGGTCCTGTTTTCTTGGGGCTCGATTCAGGTTCTACGACTACAAAGGCGTGCCTTATAGACAAAGATGGAAGAATTATCTGGGATTTTTACGCACATAATCAGGGGAATCCTGTTGAACTCGCAGTAAAAGTTCTCAAAGATTTATATAGACAGTTGCCGGATGATGTTTACATTGCACGTGCTGTTTCTACAGGTTACGGAGAAGCTTTATTCAAAGCGGCTCTCGGTGTAGATGCAGGCGAAGTTGAAACAATCACTCATTTCCGTGCTGCAAACTTTTTTGTTCCCGGTGTCGAATTCCTTTTGGATATCGGCGGTCAAGATATGAAATGCCTTAGGATGAAAGACGGAGCTATTGTCAGCATTCAGCTGAATGAAGCGTGCTCTGCCGGATGCGGTTCTTTCCTCGACAACTTTGCAAACACGATGGGCATGGACGTAAAAGAGTTCAGTAAAATTGCCCTCATGGCAGAAAAACCTGTAGATTTGGGAAGCCGATGTACAGTATTTATGAACAGCCGTGTAAAACAGGCGCAAAAAGAAGGTGCGTCCGTAGCAGATATCGCCGCCGGACTCTCTTATTCAGTTATTAAAAACGCATTGTTCAAAGTCATAAAACTTCGCAAAGCATCTGATATTGGGCAAAAAGTTGTCGTACAAGGTGGAACGTTCTTCAATGATTCAATTCTCCGTGCTTTTGAAAAAATTGCAGGAGTAAAAGTCTATCGTCCCGATGTCGCAGGTTTGATGGGCGCATACGGCTCTGCTTTGATAGCTTATGACCAGTGGTGTGACCTTATGGAACCTAAACCTGATGAACCGGAAGGAACAGTCCATGATGTTCGCTCTAACATCGCAAAATTTGATGAACTTGAAAATTTCCATGTTGACCTAGAACTCAGGCGCTGCGGAAAATGTCAGAATAACTGTCTCCTCACAATCAACACATTCTATTCAGGAAATGAAAAACGAGTTTTTGTGACTGGCAACAGATGTGAAAGAGGAGCGGAGCTTGAAGGCAATGTTCAGGATGCAAGCAACAATAAAAACAATAGCCTTGATGACGACGCAGGACCTCTTCCAAACCTTTTTGACTGGAAATACAAAAGATTGTTCAGCTATGTTCCGCGAAAACCCGAAGATGCTCCAATGGGAGATGTGGGAATTCCTCGCGTCCTCAACATGTACGAAAACTATCCTTTGTGGTTTACGATTTTCAATGAACTCGGATTCCGCGTAATTCTGAGCCAGCGTTCAAGCCGCACAGTTTATGAAAAAGGATTGGAGACAATTCCGTCAGAATCTGTGTGTTATCCCGGAAAAATCAGCCACGGGCACGTCGTTTCTTTGATTCAACGCGGCGTTAAGTTTATATTTTATCCGTGTGCGCCTTATGAAAAAAAGGAAGATACAGGGGCAGGCGACCACTACAATTGTCCGATTGTAACAAGCTATCCGGAAGTCCTCAAAAACAATGTCGACGAACTTCGTCAAGACCCTTCAATCTTATACATGAATCCGTTCCTCCCAATTGATGACAAAGATCGTCTAGCTGAAAGGATGTGCGAAGAGCTGATGCCGAAATTCCCTCAGTTCAAAAAACAGCAAATCATAGACGCAGTAGAAAAGGCTTGGGCAGAACAGGAAAAATTCAAAGACGATGTTCAAAAGGCAGGCGAAGACGCACTTGAAGAGATAATCACAAAAGGTGGAACAGGAGTTGTGCTCGCGGGAAGACCTTATCACCTTGACCCTGAAATAAATCACGGTATTCCGGAGATGATAAACGGGCTCGGGCTTGCAGTCCTTTCAGAAGATTCTGTTGCCCATCTTGGAAAAATAGAGAGACCGCTACGTATAATTGACCAGTGGGTGTATCACAACAGGTTGTATCGCGCAGCACAGTTTGTAAGCGAAATGCCGAATCTAGAGCTTGTTCAGTTGACTTCTTTTGGCTGCGGTCTCGATGCTGTCACAGCCGATCAGGTAGATGAAATTCTTCGGGCAAAATCGAGGATGTACACTCTCATCAAAATTGATGAAGGAAGCAACCTCGGCGCTGTGAGAATACGTATTCGTTCGCTTATCGCCGCTGTAAAAGAAAGGCGAAGAAATAAAACTCGCGGAACAGTTCAGTCTTCTGCATATCACAGAGTTGTCTTTACAGAAGAGATGAAAAAAGATTATACAATCATCGGACCGCAGATGTCGCCGATTCATTTTAGAATTTTGCAACAGGCGTTCCGTTCCGGCGGATATAATTTTGTTGTTCTCGACGCAGTTGACCCGAAAGCTGTGGAAGCCGGATTGAAATATGTAAACAACGATGCTTGCTATCCATCTTTGATTGTCGCAGGTCAGATGATTTCTGCGCTCGAAAGCGGCAAATACGACCTCGATAAAGTTGCGCTTATCATCACACAGACAGGCGGCGGTTGCCGTGCGACAAACTATATCGGATTTATACGTCGGGCGCTCAACGATGCGGGACTTTCTCAAGTGCCTGTCCTTTCTTTAAGCGCTCAAGGTTTTGAAAAAAATCCGGGATTTAAGCTGACATTTTCTCTCGTGGACAACCTTGTAAAATCCCTCGTTGTAGGCGATGTTCTGATGCGTGTTTTGTATAGAACTCGTCCTTATGAAGATATTCCAGGCAGTGCAAATCAGATGTATGAAAAATGGAATGCTGTTGCGGAAGATTTGTTTTCAAAGCACGTTTCTTTTAGAAAGTTCAACAAACTGATTAAAAATATAGTAAACGACTTCGATAATCTTCCACTGAAGCCAATAAAGAAACCTCGCGTCGGCGTAGTTGGAGAAATTCTTGTAAAATTCCACCCGATGGCAAACAATCAGATTGTCGAGACAATTGAGCGTGAAGGTGCAGAATGCGTAATGCCGGATTTGCTTGATTTCTTCTTTTATTCATTCTCTGATGGCATTTTCCGTCACAAAAAACTTGCATTTGCTAAAAAATCTGAAACAGAGGCAAGACTCCTTGTCTGGGGACTTGAGCTGTACCGCCGTAAGATGAAAAAATATCTAAACAAGAGCCGCCGTTTTGAAGCGCCGCATTCAATCTACAGCATGATGAAGTGCGTCGACGATATTATCTCTCTTGGAAACGTAACAGGAGAAGGTTGGTTCTTGACTGCCGAGATGGTTGAACTCATAAACGAAGGTGCTCCGAGCATCGCGTGTGTCCAGCCGTTTGCGTGTCTTCCAAATCACGTAACTGGAAAAGGCGTAATAAAAGAGCTTCGCCGAAGATTCCCAGATGCAAATATAAGCGCAATCGACTATGACCCGGGCAGTTCTGAAGTCAATCAGCTCAACAGGCTCAAGCTTTTGCTTTCAAATGCCCCGATTGGAAAACATCCTGATGAAGTTGAAAACGACATGATAAGAATGCCTGACGGACATTTTGTCAAAGCGGAAATCAGATATGCGGAAGGTACTACCGACACAGACCCGGCAAATGAAGCCTAACTTAAGATAGATGAAAAGAGCTATATTTACGATTTTATTTTTATTTACGATTTCCTCGTTGTTTGCAGCGTTCAACATGTTTGGCATTCCTGATTCTTCCGAAATTCGCCGAAATCTTGAAGAAAAATGGTTTACGGCTCCGCTTAGCGAAATCCGTTCTTACATGCCTGAAGTTTTTACGAATGAAAACGGTGAAAAGTTTCAAGTTCGGCTTGAAGAAGATGAGTATACGTTCAATGTCTTTGTTGCTCCTCACACCGTAATCAATGTACACGTAGTTTCCGACAAAGAAGACTATTATGAAAAACAAGATGTTTATCCAGGTGACTACTCTGGCAGCTGGGTTTTGATCAGAGATAAAAAATCTGAAAAACCTTTAAGAATCAGATATTACTTTATGAAAGACTCGGGAGTGTTTATTCAGTTTACGCCAAACGGGAAAACGGCTCTTGCAGACTTAGTTATTTACGGAAATTATGCAGCACGCGGAGTTCCTACAGGAATGCCGTTTGATAAATTTTTTAGCGCTTCTTTTGCAGATGTGATGGATATAACAGAGACAAAACTTCCGTGGAAATATGTAAAAATCGACACTGATATGTATCACAGCATGAAACAGATGTGCGCCGTAATTGATGAAAAACTTCCCGAGATTCAGATTGTGCCGGACGCAATGTACGATGAAAATGATGAGCTTGTCTACATCTCTACAGGAAAAAAACTTGTTGTAGAAAACCAAGATAAAAACTCTTCAAAAATATCGCTTTCGTCGGCCGGTTTTATAAAATGGATTGCTGACGGGTTGGTTGAACCGATGTCACATGCTTTGATAAAGCGAGAACCGCTTATAAGAGAAACTGTCGAAGTTAAAGATATAGGCAGACAAGGCATTTTATCGCAAAAATACAGTTTATATTTTGCTTTAGACTGGATCAGAAATCTCGCTTCAGCTGTTATCTCCGCATATTCCGATTCGACTTACTTGTTCAATCAGTCAGGTGTTGATGTGACGATAAGCCCTTTTGCATCTTCAATCACTGAAAAAGGCGTTGCAAATACTGTAACTTTTGTCTCTAATTCAGGTTATACAACTAGCGTGCTGCGCTCTCTTATGTACGTACTTGCAGCAACAGAGCCTGGAACGTTGTATTTCGGGGCGATTCGTGGAACAGACAGAACTGTTTCTCCTGAAATTATGGCATTCAATGAATGTGCAGCATTTTTTCCATATTTTGAGGACGACGGCGGGTTCAACTGCTACGTGTACATAAACGGGAAGAAAAAAACTCTTGAAGATTTCTGCATGTATTACAGCGGAGATTTTGTTTATCTGACAAAAGTAAAATCTTCAGAGCAGTTTTTCCCAAAATGAAATTATGAAAAAATTAATATTATTTGTTAATATCATTTTCTTTTTGTGTCTTTCAGCACTTTTTGCAGTGGAAACTCATTCGAGTCAGAGCTCCGATGTTTTTTTATACAACGAGATTCTTCTGACATTTAAAAACGGATTTTATCCGGGAACTGTCGACAACGCAGAAGAGCTTCAAAAATCATATCCTGATTCGCCTTTTATGTATTCTGCTCTCGCTTACAAAGGAGATGCTCTGATAAAGATGGGCAGCTATGAAGAAGCCGGGAATACTCTTGAAATGGCAATTTCGTATATGCATTCAGGGTCGAAAGAGATCACACGTTGTGTGTTTTTGCTTGGAAAATCGTACTTCAAACAATCAAAATATTCTCAAGCGGCACAGCAATTTCATAAAGCATGTTCGCTTGCAGAATTAAACAACGAACCTGAATATTATTCTCAATCTTTGATGTATGCGGGACGAATCTTCTTTATATCAAATGATTATGAAAGCGCAATTCCGTTATTTGAATATGCGGTCTCTAACGGCAGTTTGTACAATCAGTCAGATTATGTCGAAGCCGCCCTCAAACTCATCATCAGTTACAATAATACAAAAAATCAGCGTAAAACTGTAAAGCTTTTTAACAATCTTTTTGCAAACGGCTACGATGAAAATAAATCGATTTTTTCTTCGGGGATTTATGCAGAGCTATGCCTTTACAATGCAGACGCAAATAATGCGCTTGGTCAAAAAAAAGAAGCGTATGAAAGTTATCGAAAAATAATAGAATTAGGAGATAAAAAACTTTCTCCTGTTGCACTGAAAAATGCATATCAGCTTTCAAAAGACAAAAGCGTTTCGGCAGATTCTGCGTCGCTTTTTGCAGATGTTGAAATAAAATTGCATGATAAACCGGAACTCCTTGATGAATTTTGGGTTAGGCTCGGAATTGATGAATATGAAAAAAATGACTTTTCTCAGGCGGAAACATATTTTTCTAAAGTGAATCCCGAAAGCGAAAATTTTCCTGTAGTTTTAATCTACTGTGGAAAAATCGCTGTAGACAGCAAAAATTATTCTCAGGCAGAAGATCTTTTGATTCAAAACGAACAAGTGATAAAAAAATCTCAAATAAAAAACATAAACGACTCTTATTATTCACTTTTGCTCAAATGTAAATATCTTCAAAATAAATGGGACGAAATTCCATTATTTTTTGCAAAACTCACTTCCCCTTCAACTGAAGACATATATGAGCTTTCTGTTTATCACTATCGGAAAGGGGAATACTCAAAAGTTGACAAGTCTACAGGAGAGCTGTATGCGTCGGCATTGTGCAAACTTGGAAAATTCAATCAGGCTTGCCTTGTCTATGACGAGCTTAAATTAAATACAATTGACTATGCAAAAGCGCTTTTTGCCGCCGGAAGATATCAGGAGTCATATAAAGTTGCGAGCCTTACAGACGACGTTCAAAAAGATTACGTGCGTGGGCTCTGTCAGATAAACCTCAAAAACTGGAAAGATGCAACAACATGTTTGTCTTCTTATATCAAACAACGTTCTTCGAATTCAGATTTTATGAAACTCAGTTTTTTCTATAAAGGGTATTCGGAATATTGTGCAGGTTCTTTTAAAGATTCTTATGCGTCTTTTGTGCGTTACACTCTTGAAAGTGGGGATGAAATCACAAATTACGTGCGAAAAAGTTATGAATACGCAGCAAAGTCTGCATTGCAGAACGGTGATTTTCAAAATGCGGCAGTTCAGGCAGATAAACTTATAAAAGTTTCGTATGATGAAAAAGAAAAACATGGAGCAATCATATTCAACGCTGAAATTCTTATTGATTATGGCGAGTATGAAAAAGCTGTTTCATCGCTTCAGCCGTATACAAAACAAAAAAATGATTTTGCAGTTCAGGCTCTTTTTGTTACAGCACGCATCTATGAAAAGCAGGGAAATCTTGCAAATGCAGACAGAGTTTATACACAGATTTATGAATCATTTTCACGTTCAGAATATGCAGAAGAAGCGATGTTTAAAAGCGGAGAGATTTTTTATACAAACAAAGATTATGCCTCTGCTTTGACAAGGTTGAACAAATACATATACAGATATCCTGATGGAAAATTCAGTCAGGCTGCGCTTTTTTATTCGGGTGACAGTGCGTACGGACTTGGAGAGATTGACAAATCAATCGTTCTGAATAAAACTCTGCTCCAAAAATACAGTGACAGCGTTTATGCATACGCTGCGAGCAAAAATCTCCTTTCAGCTTATTACGAACAGGAAAATTACAGGCAGGCACTTTTGACAGCCCGGGAAATCGTTCAAAAATTTCCAAAACAAGCTGGCGACGATGAAATAAATAAAAAAGTTGCGCAGCTTGAAAAAATAGTAAATGGAACAGATAAGCGCATTGTAGAAAAACAATCTGAATACGAAAGGCTAGGAAAAAGCGGAACAAAAAAAGGACGCATTGCAGGTTCAGAGCTCGTAAAACTTTATGCAGAAAGTTCGTATACGCAAAAAGAAGCGTACGATTTGGCAAACGAGATTCTTGCAAAACAGACTTCAGACGATGAAGTTTCTTATGCTGCTGAAAATGCGGAGATAATCGCTGACTTTCTTAGAAAAAACAATCAAAATAAAAAAGCTGCCGAAATGTATCTCAAGGCGGCTCGTTATTTTAGGAGCGCCGGTAATTCTTCGGAAGCGGCAAGCGTGCTTTACAGCGCTGTAGAGGCGTTTGTAGTTGAAGGGCTTGAAGGAGATGCAAGTGAAACTTCAAAACTGCTCAAACAGCTTTATCCAAATAGTCGTCAGGCTGAAAAAGTAGACAGACTTTTTTTAAATTAATTTAGCCTATAAAACAGGAGTAACAAATTGAAAAAGACAAGAATTCGTAGAATAAATAAATCTTTTCTTACATATATTTTGACTGTGATTGCCGGTCCTTGCATTTTGTACGCTCAAAATATTGAGCTGCCGGAAATTACAACAGTGATTACTGAAGGCAACGAAACAGAGATTGCGGAAACACAAGCTCTTCCCGATTTTAGCGATATTCTAAAAACTTCCGAAAAAAAATATTCAAAAAGCGGAGATGTTGTTCCTCAGTTGCCGGAATTGAACACGGCTAAAGGCGATGAAGAAAACGAGACCTCCGACGAAGTTCAAAAAAAATCAGTTTATGCACAAGGCGTTATCGGCTGCGGATATCCTGCATTGTTTGAAGGGAATTTTTCTGTATTTCGCACAGTCGGAGATAATCCTTTTAAATTCTCATTCGATCACAATTCTGCAGCAGGTTATTCAGGGCATCAGCTGACACAATGCTACAGCGATAAGGCAACGGAGCTTACTGTCGAAAAATCGTTCAAAAATAAGAAATTTGACTGGGGATTTTTTGGCACATATAAAAGCGTTTCCGACGGATTGCAAAATCATTCGGAGTTCATCACAGCGCTAAATCATAATATTTACGGAGCTAAAGCAGATTTTTCATATCGTTTTGGAAACGGATTTTCAACAGGATTGCTGGCAAACTTAAATGCATTTAATAGATATTCAGATGTTGTAAAAAATGCGTCAAGCGTAGAAGTCCCTTCTGTTGCTTATGTCGGGCTTTCTCCAAAAGCGTTTGTTCAGTGGAAAAATTATGGTTTTACTGTAGGATTTGACGCAGAGTACACTTTTGGAAAACCCATAAATGGAATTTCTGATAAAAATCTGATAAACCGCGGACAATTTAAAATCAATTTTGCATGGGAAAAACAATACATAAAAACTTATGCAGACGCTTCTGCAGTTGTCGGAAACAAGATTGGGAAAAATTCAGTTGTAGTTCCATTTACTGTCGGAATAGATTCTTCGTTTCCTGTTTATTTTGCAAACAGGCGCTTTTATATTTCAGCTGAAGGCGGTATAGATTCAAAACTCCCGAAATTCTATGATTTTGAAGATAAATATAAATTTGCCGTGCTCGATTATATTCCGTCGGAAACTTCCAACTGGTATGGCAGATTTAGTGTTTCTGTTCCTGTAAAATCGTCATTTACAGGTTCTGCGCTTATTGAATACAGGCAGACTGCATTTGGAAACAAAACCGATGCTCCTGATTATTCTGTCTTGAACGGCTTTTTGTACAGCTATAAATCAAATGAAAAAAAACAGCTGATTTCTGATTTTACGATTGCGTACAATTTCGGCAAATTCAGCATCTCCGGAGAATGGCGTTCAAACTGGATTGATGTGCCGGCTCTTGAATACACGCAGATTGTGTCGCTTGGATTTCACCTGAAAGATGATAATTCCAGATGGGGCGCAGATTTATCAGGATATGTTCCTTTTGATGACAATGTTTTTTCACCGATAGTCAATTTTGAAGGATTTTTAAGGCTCACTCCGGCAGTTCGTGCAGTTCTTTCAGTGAATGACATTGTAAAATTAGTTCAAGGCTCTCCGCGAGTTTATTCATCAAGCGATTATATAACACGCGGCGGAAATGCGACGTTGTTGTTGAAATTTATCTTTTAATTTTTTTTAATTAAAAGACATAAAATATAAGAGAGGTTTTTATGTATCAAACTTTAAAATCTGGCGGACCTTTGATGATTCCAATCATCTTGTGCGGAATTATCGCGGTATTTATAATAATTGAGCGTTGTATTTATTTTTACAACATCAAAATTCGTGATCAAAAACTGATGACCTCTTTGCGCGATTCATTGAGCGCAGGAAATTACGAAGCTTGCTCAGCTGCTTGCGTTCAAGCAGATACGCCAATGTCTCAAGTTGTAAAAAAAGCTGTCGATTGCCGGCGTTATCAAGAAAATGATTTGCGAGAAGCTGTTGAAGCAGAGATGGATTTTGTAGTCCCAAGACTCGAACACTTTTTGACTCCGCTTGGGACAATCGCAAATATTTCTACGTTGCTTGGACTTTTGGGAACTGTAACGGGAAATATCAAGGCTTTTGGAGTTCTTGGAGCAGGCGCTTCAATGGGAGACCCTGCTTTGCTTGCCGGTGCTATTGCAGAAGCCCTTGTCACAACAGTTGCAGGATTGTGCGTCTCAATCCCTGCCGTCATTTTCCATAACTATTTTGTTTCTCGTGTAAACCGAAGAATTGTAGAAATGGAAGCAAATGTTACGTCGGTCTTACTTCGTCTTACAGGACGTGTGTAATCTATTCGTATTTTACGGAGCACAAAATGAGATTAAAAACAAAACGCGGGCAGATAAAATCAAATGTTGATATGACCCCGATGATAGATATAGTTTTTCAGCTTATCCTTTTTTTTCTTGTCTCAACGACGTTTGCTGTTCTGCCTGCAATAAAATTGAAACTCCCTGCCAGCCATACATCTGAAGGTGCTGCTGTGAAAGGAATCACAATTACAGCTGATGAAAATAATTCTCTTTATTTTAATGACAAACCGGTAACTATGGATACGCTAGGAAACTCTCTTGTCACCTATGATACGGGCGACACGAAAAAAGAAGAATTTCCAGTTTCGCTCGAAGCGGACTCGCAGGTGACAAACGGAACAATTGTAAAGATTTTTGATGTAATTCGTGAAAGCGGTTACTGTGTAATAAATTTAAGGACGACATCTGAAAAATGACGCGATTTAAAGGCACTCCATTATTCGGCGCTGACAGCAACCCTGAACACACAAGCGAAATCATCGGAATTGTAGGAACATGTTTTCTGTTTGTGATTTTTTTAATATGCTCGTTTCTCATAAAATTCGACCAAAAGCCGAAATTCAAAGAAGTGCAAATTGTATTAGAGAGCACGCCTGTAAAAGAAAAACTCAATTCCGAAAAAAAATCTATTGAAGCAAATTCTTTGCAATCTTCACCTCCCGCTCCTCAAAAAAATGAAATTGCCGAATCTGTTGTAAAGCCGAAAGAGCCTGAAAAAGAGAGCGCAAAACCAGCTGCCGCTAAAAAAACAAAAACTTCCGCCCAACCAAAACCACTTCCGACATCTGCCGAAAATAATGCAGAGCCTGTCACATACGCCGCAGATCCGATGGAAGCGTTCAACAGCCAACTTTCAAAGAAAAAGAAACAGGATTTTGACTGGAGTCAGCTGGAAGACGATGATTCTTCCCAGTCAAAAACTACAGCAGAACCTTCTCGCAAAGTGACAACTCAGACACAGACTTTTGGTGAGGCTGCGAGAACTGCTGATTCTTCTGTCCGGGCAATAAAAAGTTCGTCAGAAACTACAAAAAAAACTACTACGCAGACTTCTTCTTCAACTGTGCAATCTCTCGCCGGCATTGCAAATACAAAATTTTCGGGTCTCGCTACAGATTCTGTAAGTTCAGAATCGAATGTAAAGACAACAAGAAAATCGAGCGGCGAAGTTTCAATTCAAATGACAGATGGTTCTACTCGCGCACTTTTTTACCCGAAAGAACCTGTCATAAACCTTTCAGCGGGTGCGGCAAGTACCATAGACTCTTCTAAAAAAGTGACAATCTCTTTTAAAGTCGATACTGCTGGAAATGTCTCCGCAATAGAAATTACGCCGGAATCGATTCTTCATCAGATTGTCCGCGATGAAATCAGAAAACAAGTAGGGCAATGGCTGTTCGAACCTGCAAATTATTCTGCATCAGCTAATTTTGAATATAACATCAAATTAAAATAAATTATTTATACTAGTATGCAAGTATTTTAGTTGCTAAATCATTATCCAAGTGTTATACTTTATCCATAATAAAAAGGAATCATAGAATCACAATAAGAAGAGGATTTTATTATGGAAATGACTTTACGTTGGTACGGAAAAGGTTTTGATTCCGTTACTTTGCAGCAGATCAGACAAGTGCCGGGTGTACACGGAGTTATCACAACTTTGTATGACTCTGTTCCGGGAGAGGCTTGGGAACTCAATGCGATCCGAAAAATAAAAAAAGAAGTTTCAGATGCCGGACTTAAGATTGCCGGTATCGAAAGCGTAAACATTCATGATGACATCAAAATCGGAAGCGGCAGCAGAGACAAATACATCGAAAACTACATTAAAACGCTTGAACTGCTTGGTCAGGAAGATATCCGCATGGTTTGCTACAACTTTATGCCTGTTTTTGATTGGACTCGTTCGGAGCTAGCTCGTGTTCGTGAAGATGGTTCAACTGTCCTTGCGTATAATTCAAATGCAGTAGATTCTATAAAGCCTGAAGAGATGTTCAAGTCAATAGACAAAGATTCAAATGGTTTTATTCTTCCCGGTTGGGAACCTGAGCGCATGGCGAGAGTAAAAGAGCTTTTTGACATGTACAAAGAAGTGACACCGGAAAAACTTTTTGAAAACCTTGTATATTTCTTAAAAGCTATCATGCCGGTCTGTGATAAATACAATATCGATATGGCAATCCATCCCGATGATCCTGCATGGTCTGTTTTTGGACTTCCACGCATCATAACATGTCAGGAAAATGTAGTAAAAATGCTAAGCGCCGTAGACAATCCTCACAACGGAATTACATTTTGTACAGGTTCTTATGGAACAAACCGCAAAAACGACCTTTGTGCAATGATAAAAGCGGCTACGGGACGCATTCATTTTGCCCATATCAGAAACTTGAAATTCAATACCCCGATAGACGATCCTGTTCAGGATTTTCAGGAGTCTGCACACCTTTCTGCTGACGGCACATTCGATATGTTCAAAATAGTAAAAACACTTTATGAGACAGGTTTTGATGGAGTTGTCCGCCCTGACCACGGACGTATGATTTGGGGCGAAAAAGCGATGCCGGGATACGGCTTGTATGACCGTGCACTCGGCGCTTCTTATCTCAACGGACTTTGGGAAGCATGCGAAAAGAGTTTTGACCGTTCAAAAACAAAATTGTATAGATAATCAGGCGGAAGTTTTTCTCGGACAGCGTTTACCGCAACCGTTTGACTCGTGCAATGTTGATATTTTCTTTGGAGGATGAATGAAACTTACAGAAGAAGGATTAAAGAATAAGGAAGAATGGCTTAAAAAAGGTTATTTTCTTCCGAAGTTTGATAGAAAAGCTGTAGAAGCTGCAACGAAAAAATCACCGTTTTGGGTTCATTTTGGTGCAGGAAATATATTCCGTGCATTTCAAGCAAATGTAACTCAAAATCTTTTAAATGACAGCGTGATAGAATGTGGGCTTGTCGTTGCCGAAGGTTATGATTACGAAATCATAGAAAAGATGTACCGGCCGCACGATAATATCGGCGTTCTTGTCACTCTCAAATCTAATGGTTCAGTCGAAAAAACAGTTGTGGCGTCAATCATGGAATCTTTGACAGCTGATTCCGACAATGAAAAAGACTGGGCACGCTTGTGCGAGATTTTCAGAAATCCTTCACTCCAGATAGTCAGTTTTACAATCACAGAAAAAGGTTACTTGCTCCGCAACGCTGCAGGAGTCTCAATGCCGGGAATAGAAGAAGACTTTGCAATGGGACCTGTTCTTCCAAAATCTTACATAGGAAAAGTCGTTACATTGCTTCACGAACGTTTTGTGAACGGAGAGCTCCCTGTTGCAATGGTCAGCATGGATAACTGTTCACACAACGGCGATAAACTTTACGCTGCTGTAAACGAATTTGCGCGGGAGTGGGAAACACGCTGCGTATGCAAGCCGGGATTTTTAGATTATGTCAACGACGAATCAAAAGTCAGTTTTCCGTGGACAATGATAGACAAAATAACGCCTCGCCCCGATACAAAAATAGAAAAGATTCTCAGCGATGACGGAATTGAGCAGCTTGAACCTGTAATCACTTCTAAAAAAACTTATGTTGCGCCATTTGTAAATGCCGAAGAATGCCAGTATTTAGTTATCGAAGACAAATTTCCTAACGGTCGCCCTGAACTCGAAAGAGCCGGATTGTATTTTACAGACAGAGAAACTGTAGACAAAGTTGAAAAAATGAAAGTCTGCACTTGTCTAAATCCTCTGCACACTTTTCTCGCTATAAGCGGCTGTTTGCTCGGCTATACTTTGATTTCCGACGAAATGAAAGACGCAGACTTGCTTCGCCTTGTAAAGCGACTCGGATACGAAGAGGGGCTTCCTGTCGTTGTAGACCCTAAAATCATAAAACCTCGTGATTTTATAGACGAAGTTGTAAACATCCGTATTCCGAATCCGTTTATGCCTGATACTCCGCAGAGAATTGCATGCGATACTTCACAAAAATTGAGCATTCGTTTTGGAGAAACTATAAAAGGCTACCTCGCGCGAAAAGATTTATCTATTGAAAACTTAAAAGTTGTTCCCCTTGTATTTGCATTGTGGCTTCGCTATCTTATGGCAATCGATGATGATGGAAACGAGTTTGAATTAAGCCCTGATCCTCTTTTGTCCGATGTGCAAAAATATGTCGCAAATGTAAAACTCGGCGAGAAGTTCGATGTTCACAAAGCAGCCGGACAGTTGCTGAAGCGCTCGGAAATCTTCGGCGTTGACCTGTACAAAGTGGGGCTGGGCTCAGTTGTAGAAAAATATTTTGAAGCGCTCTGCCAAGGCAATGGTGCAGTCAGAAATGTTATTCAGGGAATCTAAATGAAAAAATTCTTAGACAAAAATTTTATACTTAAGACAAAAACCGCTCAAACTTTGTTTCACAAATACTGCAAAAATCAGCCGATTTTTGACTTTCACAATCACCTTCCGCCTCAGGAAATCTATGAAGACAAAACTCTGGGAAACCTCGCAAACGCTTGGCTTGACCATGATCACTACAAATGGCGTGCAATGCGCGCTTTTGGAGTTCCTGAAAACTTGATTACTGGTCATCTCAACAAAGACGGTTCTGTAAAAAAGGAATATTCAAACGATTACGAGCGCTACTTCGCTTTTGTCAAAACTCTCCAAAGCTGTATCGGAAATCCTCTCTATCATTGGAGTCACCTTGAGCTTCAGCGTTATTTTGGAATTACAGAAGCAGTGACAGAAAAAAATGCGAGAGATGTGTGGAACAGATGTAATGAACTTTTATCAAAAAAAGAGTTTACGCCGCGCAGCCTGCTTGAAAAAATGAATGTTCGTGAGCTTTGCACAACAGATGATCCTGTAGACAATCTCGAATATCATCAGAAACTCGCAAAAGAATGGAAAAATGTAAAAGTCAGACCGTCTTTTCGCCCTGATAACGTACTCTCCGCAGATTCCCCGATTTTCAAAGAATACATAAAAGGTCTCGAAAATCTTGCACAAAGAAAGTTTAAAAATATAGATGACATGATTGACTTTTTAGGAGAGAGAATCGATTTTTTCAAATCTTGCGGTTGCGTTGTGAGCGACCATTCACTTGAAAATGATTTTTTTGCGGAAACGACAAAAAAAGATGCCGACCGTATTTTTAAAAAGGCGGCAGGTGGAAGCGCAATTTCTTCAGAAGAGTTGTGCAAATATAAAACTTACGTTCTGGCAAAACTCGGTGAACTATATGCGCAAAAAGGTCTTGTGATGCAGATTCACATCGGGGCTCTTAGAGACAATAATTCAATTCTATATGAAACTGTCGGGAAAAACATCGGCGAAGACAGCCTTGCAGATTTTAATTATGCCGCTCAGATTGGCGGACTTTTAAACGAAATTTACAGCCGCAATCAGGACGCTCGCGTTATCTTGTACAATCTCAATCCAAAAGACAACGAAGCGCTTGCGACAATGGCTGCAAATTTCCGCAACTGCCAGTTCGGGCCGGCGTGGTGGTTTAACGATCATAAAGACGGAATCGAAGAGCAACTAAGAGTTTACGCTCGCACCGGCGTTCTGGGAAAATATCCTGGAATGTTGACAGACAGCAGAAGTTTCCTTTCTTATCCGCGTCACGAATACTTTAGGCGCATTTTATGCAATTTTGTGGGAAATATTGTTGAAAACGGAGAATTTCCGTCTGATGAAAAACTGCTCGGAAAAATAGTTGAAGGAATCTGTTATAAAAATTCTGTAGAATTCTTCCGAATACCGTAAAATATAAAAAAGATGACGGAGTTTATTAAACGTGGTAACATGATGTTATAAACTAGAATACTAGTACATTGAAATGAGGTTGTTATGAATGATGCTTTATTGCAGATTGGAAAGATAGGAATTATTCCTGTCGTTGTTTTAAATAAAGTCAGCGACGCAGAACCATTGGCAAAAGCTTTGATGAATGGCGGACTTCCTTGTGCAGAAGTCACATTTAGGACTGATGCGGCAGAAGAAAGCATCAAAGCGATAACAAAAAAATACAGTGATATGTTTGTGATTGCCGGAACAGTTCTTTCGATAGAACAGGTAGACCGCGCAATCGGGGCAGGAGCTAAAGCAATCGTATCACCCGGATTTAATCCGAAAGTTGTGGAATATTGCCTCAAAAACAACTATCCTGTCTGTCCCGGAATTATGACACCGTCAGAATTGGAAATGGCTTTAGGGTTCGGGCTCGATGTTGTAAAATTTTTCCCTGCGGAAAATGCCGGCGGATTAAAAATGATAAAGGCGATGAGCGCACCGTACACGATGATGAAGTTTATGCCGACAGGTGGAATCAACTCTGTAAATGTCCGAGAGTACCTTGCTTGCGATAAAATCTTAGCGTGCGGCGGCAGTTGGATGGTGAAAGGAGAGCTGATCGATGATGGTGATTTTGGAAAAATCGAAAAACTGACACGAGAAGCTGCAAATATTGTTGAGGAAATCAGAAAATAAATCACACGCAGTAAGTGTGAACAAAAGAGAGGAATGACAATGAAAGTAGTAACATTTGGTGAACTTATGCTTAGACTTGAACCGGAAGGATATTTCCGTTTCGTTCAGGTAGACAAAATGACTTCGACATTCGGAGGTGGAGAAGCAAACGTCTCTGTTTCCCTCGCAAACTATGGACTAGATTCTTATTTTGTAACAAAATTGCCGAAACACGAAATCGGACAAGCCGCAATCAACAGTTTGCGCCGTTACGGTGTAAACACTAATTATATTGTTCGTGGGGGAGAGCGCGTAGGCATCTACTACAACGAACGTGGAGCTAGCCAACGCGGTTCAAAATGCATATATGACCGCGCTCATTCATCGATTGCAGAGTCAAAACCGGAAGATTTTAACTGGAAAGAAATTTTTAAAGATTGTAAATGGTTTCACATCACAGGAATAACTCCGGCACTCGGCGGAAATATGGTTCAAATCTGTATCGAAGCGTGTAAAGCTGCAAAAGATGCCGGTGCTACAGTGAGCTGCGATTTAAACTATCGTGGAAAACTTTGGACACGAGAACAAGCCCGCAAAGCAATGACAGAAATCTGCAAATACGTAGATGTTTGCATTTCCAACGAAGAAGATGCAAAAGACGTATTTGGAATTGAGGCTGAAAACACAGATATCAACAGCGGAAAGTTGAACAAAGACGGATACAAGTCGGTTGCGAAACAGCTCGCCGAAAAATTCGGCTTTAAAAAGGTCGCAATCACACTTCGCACTTCAATAAACGCAAACCGCAACAACTGGGCAGCACTTTTGTATGACGGCAAAGATTACTGTTTTAGCAAAGAATACGAAATGTACATAGTTGACAGAGTAGGGGGCGGTGACAGTTTTGGCGGCGGATTGATATATGCGCTTTTGAACGGAAAATCAATCCGAGACTCCGTCGAGTTTGCAGTTGCCGCATCTTGCTTAAAGCACTCAATCGAAGGCGATTACAACATGGTCAGCGTTGACGAAGTTGAAAAGCTCGCCGGAGGAAACGCAAGCGGCCGGATTCAGCGTTAGTCAAAGTGATGTTGGGGAAAATTAAAACTATTCAGTTTTTAAGTTTATTTCTTTTACTTTAAACAAACAATCGTGTATAATATTCTCTATGTTAGAAGTTCTTACTGATACTGACTATGAAATGTTCCGTAAAGTCATCTATGATGAGAGCGGAATTACATTTTCGGATACAAACCGGTCTATTCTTGACAGCCGCATAAAAGAGATTCTGCGTAATAATAATATTGCCACTCCACAGGAATATTATGCGATTATCACGAAGAATCCTGAAGAGATGAAAAAGATGCTGGATTCGGTCACAACTAATCTTACGCGTTTCTTCCGAAACCAACCTCACTTTGATGCTTTTATTCATTACGTAATTCCAAAAGTAATCGAATTTAAAAAAGCAAGCGGGGACCGCAACATTAAGATTTGGAGTGCCGGATGTTCGACCGGAGAAGAACCTTACACAATCGCAATGATTATGAAGGAAATTTGTCCTCCTGGTTTCACATTCCATATTACGGCATCTGACATTTCTCTAAAATCACTTATGGTGGCACAGCAAGGGTTTTATTCGGAAGCAAGGGTTGAAGGTGTCCCTCCTAACTATCTTGCAAAATACTTCACAAAAGTTGATGGCGGATATCAGATTAAAGAAGATGTTAAGAAAACAATTCATTTTGACTATCACAACTTAAAAAATGATTCAGGCGCAAGAAATCTTGACGTTATATTCTGTCGCAATGTTCTTATTTATTTTGATGAACCTGCGCAGCTTACTGTAGTCAATCATTTTTATGATTCAATGTCAGAGCATTCATTTCTTTATATCGGGCACTCAGAATCTTTGTTTGGAATGAATACAAAGTTTGAATTTTTAAAAACGGATTGGGCTTGTCTTTACGGCAAAAACATAAAGTAGCAGTCTCATTCGGTTTGAGTGAGCATAAATTTATTTTTAAAGAGCGTTTATTATGGATGATATTTCAGTAATGATTTGTGACGATTCTGCCTTGATGCGAAATTTAATCGGTAGAATTATTGATGAGACAACAGGGTTGTCTGTTTGCGGAAAAACAGAAAATGGCAAGGATCTTCTTGAAAAATTAGAGTCGACAAAGCCCGATGTTATTCTTCTTGATATTGAAATGCCTGTGATGAATGGAGTTCAATTCCTTGAAGAAAGAAAAAAGCGTTTGAGCAATATTCCGGTCATTATCCTTTCAAGTGTTGCAACTGAAGGTGCTGCGGTAACGATGAAGTGCCTTGAGCTTGGCGCATCGGATTTTATCACAAAACCGGGCGGAGCTTCTGTTACGCTGAGAATCGGTGATGTAACAAAAGATATTATAGAATATGTTGCTTCTTATGGAGGAGCATACGCTAAGGCTCATGGCAAGAAAGTTCCTGAACCTGAATTCTTTAGCCACCAGATTAAACTCAAAGAAGCGGAAAGATTTATCATAAAGAAGAAAGGCGAAGATGTCGCAAAGACAGCATCAATTACAAAACAAGACAGCGTCCCTCAAGCTTGGTTCCAATCAAAAGTAAAAGAGCCTATCGTGATTACTCCTGAGCGTCCGGGCGGCAAAATTGAAATTATCGGAATAGGAATTTCTACGGGAGGTCCTAACGCCCTTCGCGATGTATTTAAGACAATTGACCCGAATTTGAAACAGCCTATACTTGTTGTTCAGCACATGCCTGCCGGATTCACCGCGGAATTTGCTCAGAGTCTCAACAGTATATGTCCGCTTGAAGTTTCTGAGGCAAAAGACGGAGAACCGGTTCTCGGTGGGCACGTCTACATTGCTCCTGGAAGTTACCACATGTTTGTTGAACGCAAAGCGATAGGAAACTTCATAAAACTTTCTCAAGACAATCCACGAAATGGACACAGACCTTCTTGCGATGTTTTGTTTGAGTCAATTGCAGAGATATTCCAAAACCGTGCGCTTGGTGTAATTATGACAGGTATGGGTAGAGATGGTGCTGCAGAACTTGCAGAAATGCGTAAAAAAGGCGCATGGACGCTCGGGCAAGATAAAGATACAAGCATCGTTTACGGAATGCCGAAAGTAGCCTTTGAACTCGGTGGGGTAGAGCGCCAAGTCCCTCTCTCTCAGATGGCAGACGAAATCAGTAAACTTGCGCGAGAGCACTTGTATTCATAAATCTAATCAAAGTTGAAATTATTTAATTTTTCTGGTCGCTGCGAATATTATGATTACAGTGACCAGAAAAAAACATCCCGAACAGATAAATCTGTACATCTCTGTTGTGCATTTTATTGAAAACAATCGCGAGAGCTGCGGTGAAAAGTACCATCCTGAAAATGCGGCTGCAATCGGGATAAGCAAGCAAAAAATGTGGACGAGACCCGAAAAAAAACTTTTCATTTTTCTATTTCTTTTATCCTTTTGATACATTCACATTCTCCGTTTTTATTTTTAAGAAGCGAATAAGTGTCTCGCAGATTGTAAAGAGCGTCAAGATAATATGGATTTAATGAAACTGCTTGTTCAAAATATTCAGAAGCACATTTATAATTTTCAGACTGAAATTCACATATTCCAAGCAGATTCCAAAGATGAGAATTGCGAGGATTAAAGTCTAACGCTTGGACGCAGATGGTGTGAACTTTTTCCAAGTTTTTTCTCATCAGGCAGATTGTCGCATAAGTTTCGGCAACATCTGTTTTTTCTGGGGCAATTCTAAAAGATGTTGAGAGCGCTTTTTCTGCATCTTCAAGTTTTCCGGCATCGCGGTATGTAACTCCCAAATTGTACCACAAAAGATAATTGTTTTTTTCAATAACGATTGCGCGTTTAAAGCAGGCGATCGCTTCGATAAAATCGCCATCAGATGCAAATATAATTGCCTGATTGTTGAGTTTGTCCGGTTTTTCTGTCATCTGAATGCCTCCGGAATCATTGAAATGAATAATTCCTCTATTGATGAGGAAGCAAAAAGCTTTGAATTATCGTAAATAATTTTGCTTCCGCGCGATGCTGCTTCCTTTATGCATGAATCTGTCTCAAGCAGCTTGATGCAATCTTCAACTGCCGGCGATTCAATTCCTTCTTTTGAAGCTCTCATCATAAAGTCTTCGAGTTTAGATTTATCATCAGCGTGTTTTTGAGAATAAATGATGATAGGAAGGCTTTTTTTGCCTTCTACGATATCGTCGCCACGTTTTTTTCCGGGGTTACCTGTCGTAAGGTTTATAACATCATCTATAATCTGAAACCCAATCCCAATATTTGAAGCAATATCACCGTATATATTTGCTTGTTCAAAATTCATTCCGCCTGCAATACATCCTAGCTTTGCAGCAAGGCTTGCAAGAGTTCCCGTCTTTGATTTTACCATTGCAAAGTACTCCTGTTTAGATGGAAAAACAGAAGGATTTCTATGCCAAAATATGTCCATAGCCTGCCCAAGGTGGAGTTTGCGGAGTTCGCTTGAATAAACTTTGTAAAGTTCAAGTTTTTTTTCAGCGCTAATTTTAAGTTCATTGATGCACGCTGTAGCTTCAAAATAAAGCCAAGAAGCTGCATTTAGTGCAGTATCTAGCCCATAAGTTATATATGCAGCAGGTTTTCCACGCCGTAAATCTGATTTATCTTCTATATCGTCTTGGATTAAACTTGCTGTGTGGGCAAACTCAACAAGCGGAGTTATTGAATATGCCTGTTCTTCTGTAAGAGCACTTTCACTATGCTGATTTTTTGCCGTCTCATAACACAATATCAACAAGAGAGGACGCCAGCGTTTTCCACCAAGTTCAATCAGAGCTTTGTTGGGTTCAATAAGATTTTTGATGTGTTCGGCTGTGACTCCATCCGGGAGTTTTCCAAACGAACGCATCGTCCAATCTTTTTCTGCGTTTGGAGGGAGAGCTTTTGTTAGGTATTGTTCTATGTTATTCAATCTGACAGAAAAATCTTTGTTCATATCACTGTTAAATATATATAAATTTTGACAAAAAGACAAATCAATGGTAAATTAAGCGTATGTTAAGCTCTTCAGCCTTATTTAAGGTTTTTGTCTTTACATTTTTTTTCGCCTAATGGCGAACACTTCTTTCTTTTTTGTGCGATGTGCCTCGATGGTAGTCCACGGTAACTAATCAAACAACATAGATCAATTGTCCTTTTTTACGGGAGTAATATATGAATTTAAAATACTATCAAAAAGAAATGGAATGTATGCCTGAGGCAGAACTCAAAAAACTTCAGGGAGAACGGCTTGCAGCCAATTTCCGCCATGTTTATGAAAATGTTGAATATTACAGAAATCGCTGCAAAGCTGCTGGCGTAACTCCTGATGATATTAAAGGTCTTGAAGACCTCGATAAAATTCCTTTTACATGCAAAGACGACTTGCGTGCGACTTATCCGTATGGACTTTTTGCCGTTCCGATGAAAGATGTCGTCCGTGTTCACGCATCTTCAGGGACAACAGGCAAACAGATTGTCGTCGGATACACTGCCGGTGACCTTGAAATCTGGAATGACTGCTGTGCGCGTCAGCTTGTTGCAATCGGAGCCGGGTCTGACGATTTTGTCCAGAACTCTTATGGCTATGGTATGTTCACCGGAGGTTTTGGCATCCACGGAGGAGCGACAAAGCTTGGGGCTGCTGTGATTCCTGTTTCTTCAGGAAACACGACTCGTCAGATAACATTTATGCGCGATTTTGGTTCTACTGTTTTGTGCTGTACACCTTCTTATGCTGCGTATCTTGGTGAGACTTTAAAAGAGATGGGGCTTTCTCCATCGGATATCAAACTAAAAGCCGGTATTTTTGGAGCTGAACCGTGGACAGAGGAGATGAGGGCAGATATTGAAAAAGCTCTTGGAATTAAAGCGTACGATATCTACGGGCTTACAGAAGTTATGGGACCGGGAGTTGCTTATGAATGTTTTGAACAAAAAGGTATGCACGTAAACGAAGACCATTTTATAATTGAAACAATCGACCCTGAAACAGGAAAACGTTTGCCGGACGGCGAAAAAGGGGAGCTCGTGTTCACCGCAATTACAAAGCAGGCATTTCCGTTGATGCGTTTCCGCACAAAAGATATCGGTGTTTTGAATCGTAAAAGATGCGCATGTGGACGTACATTTGTCAGAATGTCAAAACCTATGGGACGCACAGACGATATGCTTATAATCCGCGGTGTAAACGTGTTCCCGAGCCAGATAGAAGGAGTTCTGCTCCAAAACGGATATCAAGCTAACTATCAGATTATCGTTGGAAGAGAAAACAACAACGACACATTTGAAATCAAGGTAGAGATGATTCCTGAAAAATTCAGCGATGTCGTATCGGAAGTAAGCAAACAGGAAAAACTGTTGGAATCATCGCTTTTAACTGTCCTTCAGATAAAAGCAAAAGTGACGTTAGTTGCTCCAAAAAGCATTGCCCGTTCTGAAGGAAAAGCAAAGCGCGTGATTGATACACGAAAACTACATGATTAACAGGAGCGTGCTAAAAATTACTTCCGTATAATTTTTAGCACTAAAGTTTACTTTGCGCGTCGCGCTTCATAAACTTTGATACAGAGCGTCCGTGCGCTGCCGCTAACGCGGTGTTTAATAGGAGATTTTAATTATGACAGTCAAACAACTTTCTATTTTTTTGGAAAACAAACCTGAAACTCTTGCAACTCTCACAGATATTCTTGCAAAAAATAAAATCAACATGCGGGCTTTGATGCTCGCCGATACATCTGATTTTGGAATTGCACGGATTATAACAGACGAGCCTGAGCAAGCGGCAGAAATACTTAGGAAAGAAGATTATGTCGTGAATGTGACTGGAGTCATCGCAATTGAGATACCGGATGAGTCAGGCAGTTTAAACAAGATTCTCAAGATTTTGGGAGAGAACGGCCGCAATTTGGAATATATGTATGGCTTTACCGGAAAGAAGACAAATTCTGCATGTATGATAATTCGTTGTACCGATGTTCCAAAAGCAGAAGAAATCCTCATAAAACAGGGAATAAATACTATCGGTCACGCAGACCTCAAAGACTTATAGGAAAAAAAGAACCAAACCGAAATAAAATGATTTGACAAATGGAAGCTATTGTCCTACCCTTTAATAAATAACATGAAACATTTTCGTGTTATTAAAGGAGTTTTTTATGAAAAGAACAGCAAAATTGTTTATTTTGGTTGCGGCAGTTTCTGTGTTTTCATTTACGAGCTGTACTAAAAAAGATTCAACAACTAAGTCTGATGCGTCAAAAACTGTTACACTTAATTTGTGGTCATTTACAGATGAAGTGCCCGGCATGGTCGAAAAATACATTGCTACACATCCGGACTGTGGTTTTACATTGAATAAAACTATCATTGCTACAACTGATGGTGCTTATCAACCGGCGCTAGATCAAGCTCTTCAGGCTGGCGGTAAAGATGCTCCAGATATCTATTGTGCAGAAGCTGCTTTTGTTTTGAAATATACAAAAGGTTCCATGCAAGATTATGCAATGCCTTATAAATCTCTCGGCATTGATGTAAAGTCTGCCGTATCGAAAGCAGAGATTGCTCCATATACGATTGATATCGGATCTAACTCTAAAGGTGAACTCGACGGGCTCGGATTCCAGACAACCGGTGGATGTTTTATCTATCGCCGTTCTGTTGCAAAAAAAGTTTTTGGAACAGATGACCCTGAGGTAATTCAGGAAGTTCTTGGTGGTGGAACAGGAAAATGGGATAATTTCTGGGCTGCTGCTGAAAAATGTGCTTCAAAAGGTGTGTCAATTGTTTCCGGCGATGGCGATATCTGGCATGCTTACGAAAATTCTTCTGAAAAAGGTTGGATTGTAGATGGAAAACTCTATATCGACCCTAAAAGAGAAGCTTTCATTGACGCTTCAAGAATGCTTACAGATAACGGCTGGTCTAACAAGACAACAGACTGGCAGGACGCATGGTTTGCTGATATGAAAGGAACAGGACCAAAGCCTATTTTCGGATATTTTGGACCTGCTTGGCTTATAAACTATACACTCGCTCCAAACTGCGGTGGTTCTGCCGTTGGTGAAGGAACTTACGGAGATTGGGCTGTTTGTAACTCGCCAATAGGATTTTTCTGGGGCGGTACATGGCTTTTAGCTAACAAAAACGTACCAAAAGAAAAAATCAACGCCGTTAAGACTATCATAGAATGGATTACATTGGATACAACAGAAGATGGTCTGCTTTACAAATGGGCTAACGGTACTCTGAACGGCGAAGGCGGTACAAAAGATACAGTTGCATCAGGCGCAGTAATGGCGAAATCTGATGGTAGATTGGCATTCCTTGGCGGACAAAATATGTTCGATTACTTCGTACCGGCTAATAAATATGCTAATGGTAAGAACCTCACTGAGTTGGACGAATCAATCAACTTGCTCTGGCGTGATCAGGTTCGTGCTTATGCCAACGGACAAAAATCACGAGAAGCTGCAATTGCAGATTTCAAACAGACTGTATCTGACACACTCGGTGTGGATGTTAAGTAATTGATTGACTTAATCATGTAAATAATAAGAGGGCTGTCATTTATTTGATAGCCCTTGTTTTTGTTTAATAATATTTAATAGCATAAAGTTAAATCTGTTTTATTTGAGGTGTCCGCATGAATAGAAAGAGGAAAATTAGTTATGCTAAGTATGGGTATATATTTAGCATTCCTTTTATAGTTGCATATCTTATATTTTCGCTTTATCCGACTTTATATACAGCAATAATAGGTTTTACGGATTTGAAAGGGGTTGGTAAAAATTCTTGGAATTTTCTTTCTGTTACGAATTTCTTTGCAAATTACGCAAAAATTTTGACAATGCCAACTTTTCATATTGCCTTGAAAAATACTGTAAAAATGTGGGTTTGTAACTTTATACCGCAAATGGTTATGGCGCTCTTGCTTTCTGCATGGTTTACAAATAGACGCATAAAAATCCCGGGACAGGGAGCATTTAAAGTATTGTTTTACATGCCAAACATTATAACAGCAGCTACAGTTGCCATTCTGTTTGCCGCGTTGTTTGGCTATCCTATGGGGCCTGTCAACGATCTTCTCCAGCGATTCCATATTACAAAAAAGCCATTCTTTTTTCTGGCTAGTAGAACGGCTGCACAGAATATCATCATCTTTATTCAGACATGGATGTGGTATGGTTATACAATGATAATCATCATTTCCGGTGTTCTCGGTATTAACCCTGATATTTTTGAAGCGGCAGACATTGATGGCGCAAACGGCTGGCAAGTTTTCTGGAAAATCACAATTCCAAGCATCAAAACTATACTTTTATTTACTTTGGTAACATCGCTTATCGGCGGTTTGAATATGTTCGATATTCCGAACCTCCTCGTAAGTCAGAGCGGTCCTGATAATGCAACTTTGACAACAAGTGTATTGATATATCGGCTTGCGTTTCTCGGTGGCTACCAGTATAACCTAGCTTCTGCAATGTCTATGCTCATGTTTATCATCATTGTTATTTGTTCTGCACTTTTATTCTTTGCTCTTAGAGATAAAGATGAAGCAGCCCTGAAAAAAGAGAAAAAAATGGCCTTAAAAGAATATCGCAAGTCTCAGAAACTTGAATCAATAGGAGCGTCAAATGAGTAATAAAAAAGCAAAGGATGAGATTTTTAAAATTTTCGTTTTAATTGTGTGCATAATTCTCGCATGTTTAAGTTTGTTTCCTTTTATAATTATGATTGTGAATTCCACTCGGTCAACTTATGAAATTCAGCAGAGCGCAGTGTCGTTTATTCCGTCAAAATACTTTATTTCAAACCTCAAGATTCTTACAGGCAAGAGTTTTAATCCGGCTGTCGGGTTTTTGAATTCTTTGATAGTATCGATTTCTGTGACTGTTCTGACTTTATATTTTTCTACGTTGACTGCTTATGCGCTTGTAATGTATGACTGGAAATTAAAAAATGCATTTTTTAGTTTTATCATGGGTATAATGATGATTCCTGCAACAATTACAATTATCGGGTTTTATCAGATGGTTTACAAAATTCACATGACAAATAAATTTATCATGCTGATTTTGCCGGCGATTGCAGCTCCATCTCTTGTATTTTTTATGCGTCAGTATATGAAACCGGCAGTTTCTCCGTCATTAGTTGAATCAGCGCGAATAGATGGCGCTCACGAGTTTTTTACATTCAACATGATTGTTCTCCCCATTATGAAACCGGCACTTGCTACACAGGCTATTTTTTGTTTTGTAACTTCATGGAATGATTTGTTTAAGCCTCTTGTCTTGTTGACAAAACATAGTAAATACACATTGCCAATTATGGTCTCGCTTTTAAAAGGAGATATATATAAGACTGAATTTGGCAGCATTTATCTTGGACTGACATTTACAGTTTTGCCTCTTATCATAATATATATGCTTCTGTCTAGGTACATCGTAGCCGGGGTTGCTCTTGGCGCAGTAAAAGGCTAGCGAGATATTGAGAACATTGAAATTGAGCCTTATGTAGTGATATAAAAAAAATCCCTTGTTCATAATTGAGTTTCCGATTATAAACAAGGGATTTTTTTTGTTTTAGATTGGAATGAAATTATACCTTGAACTTGTTGACTTCATTTGTAAGTGCGTCAATGCTGTTTTTGTTTTTTACAGCAAGGTCTTTTACTTCATGGACAGCGTTGTTGATTTGCTGTACGCCGGCTGCCATCTCGTTCATGCTGTCTTTTGTGACTGTCGTGAGGTCGTCGAGTTTGCGCATTTCGTCTGCAACACCTTTGCCGCCGACGAGCATTTCCTCCGAACCGTTTTTAACTTCCACTGTTATAGAGCTGATGTTTTTGATAGCTGTCAAAACTTCTCGGCTTCCGTTTTCCTGTTCTTTCATTGCAGCTGTAATCTCCGCACTCATTCCTCGCACGCTTTCAGAGAGCTGGAATATTGCAGTAAACTTTTCTTCAACAATCTTAGAGCTTTCAGAAAGACCTGTTATGTCGTCGCCTAGCTTTTTGAGAGTATCTGTGATTGTCTTTCCCTGCATAGACGATTCTTCTGCAAGTTTTCTGATTTCGTCTGCGACAACTGCAAATCCTTTTCCCGCTTCTCCGGCGTGCGCTGCTTCTATCGCTGCGTTCATAGCGAGCAAGTTTGTTTGACTTGCAATGTTCTGAATTACGCTTGAAGCTTCAATCAAACCGCCTGATTCTGCTGCGATGTTCTGAGTTACAGTGTTCGAATTGACAAGCGTAGCTTTTCCTTCGGAAGTCGCCGTTGCAAGCTGTCTTACCATGTCGTCACTTTTTTCCAGAGATTTTGTGATAGATGCGATATTTGCAACCATCTCTTCTACAGCTGCCGAAGACTGCATTACGCTAGTAGCCTGAGTTTCTATGCTTGCGTTCAACGCTTCTATTGTGCGGATAATTTCTTCGATAGTGCCTGCCGTCTCTGTTACGCTTGCAGCTTGAGAAAGCGTCTGCTGTTTTACGCCGTCGATGTTTGCGCTTATTTCGTTTATTGCACTTGCAGTCTCTGTCATATTTGACGAAAGCTCTTCGCCTATTGACTTCATCTCGTTGGCGCTTTTGCCTGAGCTTTTTACTGCAATCCCAATTTTTTCAATTGTCTCGTTGAAATATTCTGAGAGGTCTGTGACTTCGTCATTGCCTGTTACAGGCAGGCGCACTGTCAAGTCTCCGTCTCCCTGAGCAATGTTTTTAAGAGCGGCAACTGCTGTTTGAACCGGTTTTACCATCACGCGCGCTATAAAGTATACGATAGCTATAGAGAGAACAAGAATAACTATGCCGATTACAACCATTGAAAGGCTTAGTGCGTTTACATATCCCATAAACTCCTCTTTAGGAGCTCGAATGATAACAGACCAATCAGTCGTCTTCATTGTTGCAAAAGATGCTATATATTCTTCACCTTTATATGTGTAATAGCCAATATCGCTTTCGTCTGTAGCTAAAACGTGTTTCAAAAATGTTGCTGTGGAATCGAGGCTTTCATCAGTTTTTCCCTGTTCTATGATGTTTGCTTGGTTTTTTACCAGCTCTGTATCTTTGTCGCCGATAATATTGCCGCTTTCTCCCATTACGTAGCATTTTCCCGTTTTACCTACAACAATGTCGTCTATCTGCTGAGAAATCCATAAACCATCGATGTCGGCGCTCAAAACACCGACAACTTTATTACCTTTTCCATAAATTGGTACTACAAGCGTTATTACGAGAGAACCTGTTGTGCGTTCATGGTAAGGTTCAGACATATAATTTTTTCCGGCGCTTGCCTGCTTGAAGTAGTCTCTGTCTTGTACGTTTACAGAGCCACCGTCATAATAAAATGTTCCGCCTATATCGATTACGTTAAATTCTTTTACATCCTTGTTGTGTTCAGCTTCTGCTGTAAGGCGCTTTGCCTTTTCGGGAAAAGAACACGAATCATCATAAAGAAAAGGCATTCGGGCAACCCCTTCCATTTTTTGAAAAAACGCTTTTACTCTTCCGTCAACAATTCCTGCAGTGTCGCCTGCTTTATTTGTTAGCTGTTCTTCAACTCTTTCTGTAACCGCTTTTCTTGCAATTTGAATGGCTAGGGCACCTTCAATAGAGGTTGCGATTGCAATAAGAAGTCCGAACATTAAGATTAATTTGCTTTTTATAGTAAACCTTTTTGACATGATAAAAACTCCTTGATTCATGTTGATTGAAAAATTATACCGGGATTTGTGAACATTGAACGCTGCAGTGTTATATATGCAAGTCCTAGTTTTAATTTAGTTAAATCATACTTTTTATGTTCATTAATATTTTTGTGTATAGACTTGTTATATTGTATATCAACTATTTTAATAATACAAATACTTTTTCAATTAGGTGACTAACAATTTGTGAGCTGATTCTTCATCTGTATGCTTATTGTAACTAATGCTTTAAAAGTGTAAAATGTTATCTCATAACATCATAAAACTTTTGGAGTCTTAAATTATGGAAGAGATACTTGAGTTGCTGCGGCAAAATGCCCGCCTTTCTGTTGAAGACATCGCTGCTATGACTAAAAAATCCGGCGAAGAAGTAAAAGCAATTATAAAAAAGCTCGAAGATGATGGAGTAATTCTCAAGTATGCCGCCATTGTAAACCCTGAAAAAGACAGAGTCGCGAAAGATAAAGTTGTTGCAGAAATCCAGATTCAGGTTCAGCCGCAGCGTGAGCATGGTTTTGATGCTATCGCTGACCGTATTTACCGTTTTCCTCAAGTGAAATCTCTTTATCTGATGAGCGGTGGTTATGATTTGAAAGTTTTAATTGCAGGTGACAATCTTAAAGATATTGCGCTCTTTGTTTCCGAAAAACTTTCAACTTTGGAAGGTGTTCGTTCTACAAAAACAAACTTTATCCTAAAAACATACAAGGAAAACGATATCGTTTATGTAGCTGACGAGCGTGACAATCGTGAAGGAGTGCAAGCTTAGTTTACGATTGCTATTTTTAACAGGTAAGATATGAATACACGTGAAGATAAATTTTCCAGCAAGATGATGTCTATTCAGTCTTCTGGAATTCGAAAATTTTTTGAACTTTGTATAGGTCATGATGATATTATTTCTCTCGGTGTCGGTGAACCTGATTTTCCGACTCCTTGGGTTGTCCGTGAAGAAGCGTTTTATCATCTTGAAAAAGGGCATACATCATACACTTCTAACTGGGGATTGATAGAACTACGTGAAGAGATCTGTAAATATTTGACACGTTTCAATCTGTTTTACGATCCAAAAACTGAGATTCTTCCGACTGTAGGTGCAAGTGAGGGGCTTGACCTTGTGCTTCGGGCTATTTTGAACAAAGGTGATGAAATTATAGTTTGCGAACCATGTTATGTTTCTTATCAGCCGCTTGCAACTTTATGTGACGCAAAAGTAATTCACCTTGATACAAGCAAAACAGGTCTTTATCCGACTGCTGAAGCGATTGAAGCTGTCTGCACAGAAAAAACAAAAGCTGTGATGTTTTGTTCTCCAAGCAATCCTACCGGGCGCATAATTCCGGAGCAAGAGTTAAAAAAGATTGCAGAAGTTGTAAAAAAACATCAGATTTGGTGTTTGAGTGATGAAATTTACTGCGAACTTCTGTATGATGGACATAAGCACGTTTCAATCGGGCAATATCCTGGAATGAAAGATTATACAGTAATCTTCAACGGTTTTTCTAAATCTTTTGCGATGACAGGATGGCGTATCGGTTATATTGCAGCCCCTCACGAGCTTCTTGTTCAGTGCTGTAAACTTCACGGTTATAATGCAATTTGTCCGCCAATTTTTAGTCAGTACGGTGCAGCAGAAGGATTGCGCAATGGTTGGAGTGAAGTTGAAAAAATGCGTATAAGTTATCAGCAGCGCCGTAATTTGATGTACGCATCTTTTATTGATATGGGACTTTCGTGTGTAGAGCCGGAAGGGGCATTCTATATGTTCCCGGATATAAGGTCTACCGGAATGACAAGCGAAGAATTTGCGACTGAGCTGATTCAAAAATACAATGTCGCTGTTGTTCCCGGAAGTGTATTTGGAAAAGCCGGTGAAGGTTTTATCCGCTGTTGCTATGCAACCGGTATCAATAAAATTAAAATTGCCCTTGAACGAATTAGTGAAATGGTAAGAGATAAAAAGAAGTAAAAAAAAGTTTTATAGTTTTATTAAAAGGACTTTTAAAAGATGATTATTTCAATTTTAATCGCATTTATCGTTTTTGCAGCTCTAGTTTCGCTTATTATTATTGTACGTGGTTTCATAGGAAAGAAAAATAAAACTTATAGAAGCTCTTCGGATAGAATCAGAAAAAGAGGTTCTTCTCATGTTATCAGGGAAGCTGAAAAAAAACTTTCTCGTGACCCTCACAACATAAATGCTCTCGAGACTCTTGGTGAAGTCTACTACACCGAAAAAAACTGGGAAAAAGCTTGGGCAATTTACAAGACGCTTCATGATATTGCGCCTTCGCACGTTGAAATCGATATTGTAAAATGCACTCTTCGTATGGGAATTGCTGCGTTCAATCTTGAAAAGTACGAAGATGCTGCAAAATCGTTTATGGTTTCTCTAAAAAGAGACCCTGAAAATTTTGAAGCTAATGTTTATCTAGGAAAATCATTCAATAAACTCGAAAATTACGATAAGGCAATTTTTTGTTTTAAAAAAGCGCGTATGGTGAATCCTGAAGATAACGAAGTAAACGCTCTTCTTGGCATAAGCTTTTTTAATTTTCAGAAATATCGTGAAGCGCTTCCATTTTTAAAGCGTGTGATAGATGAAGATCCTAACAATAAAGAAGTCCTTTTTGATTTGGCAGTTTCAATGTCCGAATGCGGAATGGGAGATAAAGCGCTTAAAATTTTTGTTCACCTTCGCCCTGATCCTTTGTATGGTCCTCAGTCGTGCCTAGAAGCGGGAAAAATGCATGAACGCTCAAAAGATTTTGCCAGTGCAATAAAAGATTATGAAATCGGATTGAAACTTCAGTATGTGCCGGAGCAAATCCTTTTTCAGATAAAGTATCGTCTTGCTAGCACTTACATCGCGATGAACGATATTTCAAATGCGCTGATTTATCTCAAACAGATTCAAAATGCAAAATCCGGATATAAAGATGTCGATATTCTTGTTGCTCGTTATTCGGAGTTGAACCAAAATAAAAACCTTCAAACTTATCTTTTATCAGGGACGAGTGACTTTGTTGCGCTGTGCCGTAAAATTATTTTGAGTTACTACAAAGATTCGTTTGTAAAAGTTGAAGATGTTCAGGTTGCTTCTGAATGCGTAGAAATCATCTGTTCTGTTGAAAATTCTAAGTGGGAAGCAAAACAGATGTTCCGTTTTTATCGCAACCAAAATGCGCTCGGTGATATTTATGTTCGAGAATTTCACAGCAAACTCCGCGATGCAAAATGCGATGGAGGTTTTTGTATGACGATGGGCTCTTTTTCGGAATCTGCTCATAAATATACGGAAGGACGTCCTATAGATTTGATAGAAAAAGAAGAACTCGTAAAAATCTTGAAACGCATCAACATGATGGGCTAAATAAATTGATGTGTTGAATGAACATTTGTCTTTTTAAAACCGATGAATTAAACAAGCCTCTTTCTTTGCATGATCAACGCGGCGAACATCTTATCAAGATTTTGCGCAAAAAAGTTGGTGACGCTTTTACTGCGGGAGTTGTCGATGGCAAAGCAGGAATCGCAACAATCACGGAAATAAATGATGATGGAATCACATTTTTTTTTGAGCCGAAATGGGAAGGGAAAAAACTCAATCCTCTGGAAATGATTATAGGGATTCCTCGTCCAATCCAGCTCAAACGTCTTCTTCGCGATATTGCGGCTCTCGGCGTATGCAAAGTTCATTTGACAGGCACGGAACTCGGCGAAAAATCGTATATGAAGTCTGCACTTGTTGAAAAAGGTTCTGCATATAAAATGCTTCTTGATGGAACTGTTCAGGCTGGAAGCACGCATGTTCCGGGATTTGCAATACATCAGACGCTTAAAGAATGCCTTGATTCCATTAGCGATGATTCTATAAAATTTGCGCTCGACAATGTAAATCCTGAATGTAGTCTGTCTCAAGCTATGGTTGATGCAAATATAAGCGCTGCGGAAAAAATATCCGACGGAGAAAACTTAGCTGATGGGAAAAACTTTGCCGCCGAAAAAAAACATGTTATTGCTGCGATTGGCAGTGAACGCGGTTGGACAGATAAAGAGCGCAAACTTCTTGAAGATTATGGTTACACAAAATGCGGAATAGGTGAAAGGATTATGCGGACAGAAACTGCGGCGACTGTAGCCGGTGCGATAATCTTATCTAATTTGAAAATTATCTAATCTGAAATTATCTGAAGTTGAAAACGGAAATATTTTAAAACCTACTTTTACAATTTTGGAAATACAATTAAAATATAGTAAAAATTAGAGTGCTTTTGGGCAGCATTTTAAGACAGCATTTTGGAATTGGAGTTTTTATGGATAACGCAAAAATCAAAGAAATCCTTTTAGATATATCTCCGGCAGACATTGATTTTTCTGTGATTCAGACAGGTAAAGAAAGCAAGAGAGTAAACGGCTTTTATAAACCGGATACACACGAAATCTATATCCATAATTTGAATCTAAAAACCGACAACATGCTCATCTATACTGCTATCCATGAATATACACATCATCTTATTACAATAGAAAAACAGAAGACAGATCCTACTTATGGAAACTCATGCAGAGTTCATACTCAAGAATTTTGGGCAAAGTTCGGAAAGCTTCTTGCAATTGCGGAAAATAAAAGATATTACAAAATCGGTTGGGAAGATAACGCAGAGCTGAAAGAACTCACTGAGGATATTAAAACAAATTACCTTGCAAAAAATGGTGAACTTATGCAGCAGTTCGGAAAAAAACTTGCCCGTGCTTTTGACCTTTGCAAACAGGCAGATATACGCTATGAAGATTACGTTGACCGCGTTTTGTGCTTGCCTCGCAGCACTGCCAAAGATATCCGCAAAGTAAGTGAAATCGACGTAAATCCTGCGATTGGGTTTGACAATATGAAAGTTGTTGCAAACATTCGAAAAAAGGACGAGCGTGCAGAAGTTGAAAAAGAATTTCTCAACGGTGGAAAAAGTCCGTCGTCAGTTCGCGAAATGATGAAACAAAAGTCATCACAACAGAGTGGAAATGACCCTAAAACAAAACTTGAAAAAGAAAAATCTCGTCTTGAAAAAACAATCGCGCAACTCACGCAGCGTCTTGAATATGTGGAGGAAAGCCTTGCAAATCTCTAATCGTGTTCGAAAGTATGCATTTATTTTTGCAGCCGCAGTTTTCGTTTTCAATTTGTTTGCGCAGAAAAATCAAAATTCAGCGACGGAAACTCTGGCTATGCCCGAGATGCCTGACATGCCGGAAATGCCTGATATGCCGACTGTTGGAGGGGCGTTTTATACACCGAGTTTTCCATCACGCACGCAAAACAATACTGCAACATCTTCTGAAAATCAGAGCGCAGGCACTCAAACCTCTCTTTCTTCTCAATCAAAAAAAGGCGAAACTGTAATCACAAACGCAGACTCGAATACTGACATCATTTCTTCACTGATAAAAGACAATCAAACTTTGACTGCAAAAGATATTTCATCGCTTCACGATTCGGGGCTGTTTGACAGTTTAACATCGCTGAATTCTGTCAACAATGCTGGAATTTCAAATTACGCAACTACTTCGTCGACGAATGTTTTGCTTCAGCAGATTTTGAACAGGCTGAACGAATTAAAATCGGTACAAAAAAATGCAGATTCGGTTCAAAAAGAAGCGTTGCAGGATACGCAGACAGATTCTCAAACGTTCAAAAAACGCCAGCCGTCTATTTTGCGTTTTAAAATCAACGGATATAATATTGCCGACTCTTTGTCAGATGTGTTTTTTAGCAAAACAGAACCTGACGGAACTTTTCTTTTGACAGGTGACAGAAAATATTACACAAATCAAAAAACGAGAACAGAGACTTTTTATTTTTTGTTTAAAGCAGTCAGCACAAACGGTTCTTCTGTGACGTATAAAGTTCAGCCGAGCATTGTCCAAGATTCTAAAAATGAAAATTCTTTTGTATACAAACTTGCTGAAACAAAAAATCTTACGGCTGAAAAAACAGGAAACCTTGTCATAATGCATTTTTCAGATAAAACACTTTCTGCGGATCTTCTTTTGAATATCGACAATTGATTTTGCGCATTTTGCACGTGAAAAAAGGGATTTTGTATGGAGAGAAAAGGATTTTGCATTTAAGGGAAAGGCGTTTATGGATTTGAAGATTGGATTGGAAATGTGTAAAATCTCCGGCGAATACATAGAAATAGTTGCTTCAAAAATGGAGTCATATATCAACGAGATTATACTTTTCAATTCCGCATATAATCTTACAAACACAAGTGACCACGATGAACTTGTTGTGCGTCATATTCTCGACTCTATCGCAGGCTTTTCAGAAATTAAAAAAATAGTTGATAAAAAGCTCTCAGGTGGTGCGGGCAACGTTCTCATTGGAGATATCGGTTCAGGAGGCGGATTGCCCGGAGTTCCTTTGGCAGCTGCTTTTCTTCCATACGAAAACGTAAAGATAAATCTTGTTGAGAGAATGAGCAAGCGGTGTGCTTTTTTGGAGAATTGTGCTGCAATCTGCGGATTAAAAAATGTAGAAGTTATATGCTCAGAAGTAGAGAAAATTCCTGCTCAAACTTATGATGTGATAACTTTTCGCGCTTTTCGTCCGCTCGATGAAAAAATGGCAAAGACTTTGCTTCGTATTGTAAAAGACGATGGAGTACTTTGTGCGTATAAAGCAAAGATTGAAAATATAAAAGAAGAGATGAGTTGTATCAAAAATTTGGTCCCGGAATATGAAATAAAAACTTTAAATGTTCCGGGAATGAGCGAATCGGAGAGAAATCTAGTGTTGATTTACAAAAAATAGGAGAAATAATATGGATTTATTCAATAAAAAAGAACGAGCTTCTGCCGAAGTTGTAGTGCAAGATGTTGTAAAAGTAAAAAAAGGTGAAAGAGTCTTGATAATCGCAAACCCTGAGACTTCGGAGATTGCGCAGGATTTATTTACTGCCTGCAGCGAAGCGGGGGCGTTGTCGACATTGATGTATCAGCCTTCGAAGACAAGTTTTGATAACGCAAATCCTGAAGTGCTTGCAGCAATCGCTTCGAATCCTGATGTGTGTTTTTCAATTTCAAATATCAAGCTCGGTAAAGATCCTGCAGGGGCTGCCAATCCTTATAAAACAGAAGACGGTCATGAATATACTCACATTTTTGACTATCTTGTTGACGGAAAAAAGACGATGAGAGGTGCGTGGACTCCGGGTCTTACAACCGAGATGATGAACAGAACTGCGCCGATTGATTATAAAGAATTGCAAGGGCGCTGCTCCAAACTCGGAGAATACTTTGAAGATGTTGTCAGCGTTCATGTGACATCTCCCGGCGGAACAGATTTAATTGTTCCTGTAGACGGCCGCAAACTCATGTTTGACGACGGGGATTTTTCTAAACCTGGTCTTGGCGGAAATATTCCCGCAGGAGAAGTGTTTATAAGCCCTGTAGTCGGAGGCTGTCAAGGGACAATCGTCTATGACGGTTCAATGACTTTCAGCGACGGAGACTCAATCATAGAAACTCCAATCGTGTGCAATGTTGAAAACGGATTTGTCTCTGATATAAAAGGCGGCGCAGAAGCAAAACGGCTTTTGAAGACAATTACAGAAGCGGAAACAAGGGCGCTCGCTTATGAAAAAGATGGGAAACTCCCTGAAGGGCAAGGTGCCGTTTACAAAAAAAATGCGCGCAATATCGGGGAGCTTGGAATAGGCTTAAATCCTTCCGCAAGAATTACAGGCAATATGCTCGAAGACGAAAAAGCGTTCAGAACGTGTCACTTTGCAATCGGCGAAAATTACGACAACGACGCTCCGTCTTTGATTCACCTTGACGGAGTTGTTCGTGAACCGACAATTGTTTTGACTTACAGAGACGGAAAAGAACGCACAATTTTAAATGGCGGTGAGCTTCAGATTGAAGACTAGCTTATTGATTATGGAAAAACCGGTTTACTGAAACAAGAAAGTTATAGGAAGATGTATATGAGATTAAACAGATTTTTTACAATTACAACAATTTTTATTGCATTTACATTTTTTGCAAGCGCAAAAGACTCAAAACAAAATCATGAAATTGAAAAGCTCAACAAAGTTTTAATCAGCATGAGCCGGCGTTGTAAAGACGCAATTCCAAACGGAAAGCCGGAAGAGTTTCTTGCAGATTTAAAAAGAGTGCTCGCAACAGAAACTGATTTTTCATCATCCGATTTGAGCCCTTTCTATCTGATTGATAAAAAACATCTCGTCGGCGGAGATTACGAGCCTAAAAATCTAGTTCACCTTGTAAAAAACGATCTGTTTGACATCAATAAACAAAATTTGAGCCTGCGTCCAGAGGCATACGAGGCTCTAAAAACTCTATCACATGCTGCACTCTCTGATGGAGTTCGACTGATGGTGAGTTCAACATATCGTTCCTATGAATATCAAAAAAATCTTTTCGATTATTGGGTAAAAGTTGACGGTCTTGAAGAAGCTGAAAGAGAAAGCAGCCGCCCCGGTTCAAGTCAGCATCAGCTTGGAATGGTCATAGATTTTGCTCCAGTCGATGACGCATTTTTTTCAACAAAAGCCGGCAAGTGGGTCAATGAAAACGCTTATAAATATGGTTGGAGTTTGAGTTTTCCACAAGGATATGAAGATGTAACAGGATATCGCTGGGAATGCTGGCATTTCCGTTACATCGGTGTTGAGGCATGCAAATTTCAAAAAAAATGGTTTAGCGATGTTCAGCAGTTTATGATTGAGTTTATAGACGCATGGAAAAATTACAAAGACTGATTTATAGGAATATTTAGGATTTTTTTAGGAAATATTTATGGGAAACAAACTTAATGTAAAATTGATTGCTCTCGACTTAGATGATACGCTTTTGGACGACAATAGAGAAATTGACGATGGAAACGTTGAAGTGCTTAGAAAATGTTCAGAAAAAGGCATTTACATTGTGCTTTGTTCGGGGCGAGCAGAAGATGCAATTCTCCCTTTTGTAAGACGAATTGAAATTGCCGGCGAAGAAGGCGGAAGATATATCATCGCAATAAACGGGTGCAGCGTGTACGACATGCACAAACGCCAGCAGATTTTCTGCCGAAAAGTTGAACCGGAAATCTTACAGCGAACAAATGAAATTGCAGAAAGTTTCGGTTTGTTTACAGAAGTCTACACGGCAGACTCAATTTATTACGGTAAAGAGACAAAGTGGACTAAACTCGATGCACAGTTGTGCGGACTTAAAGGCGTTCTAGTGAAAGATTTCAAAAAATTGCTTGAAGAGCCTTTTACAAAAATGCTTGTTCCGGGCGAACCTTCTGTTTTGCTTAAACTTCAGGATGTATTAAAAAAAGAGTTCGGAGAGCGCGCTGTAATTTTTACGAGTAAACCATACTTTCTTGAAATTCTTCCGCCAAACTGCGGCAAAGGAGAGGCTATTCTCTGGCTTGCGAAACACGTCGGAATTGACCCAAAAACTACAATGGCGTTCGGTGACAGCATGAATGATGAAAATATGATTGAAAGATGCGGATACAGCGTTGCAATGTGCAACGGTCTTGATTACATAAAAAGTATTGCTGATTTCGTCACAGATAAGACTAACAATGAATGCGGGGTCGGCGACTTTATTTTAAAAAATGTAAATCTAGATTAATTTTTACATGGATATTTTTTTTGATTAGTACAAAATTTAAATATCTGTTAGAATGTGTGCGTTATGGAAAATATCGATATCGAAGAATTTGATTATATAATTATAGGAGCTGGGGCAGCAGGACTTGCTTCTGCACAATACGCTGCACGTGGCGGTCTTAAAACTGTAATCCTTGAAGGAATGGCAGAAGGCGGTCAGATAATGCAGATTACAGAACTCGAGAATTATCCTGGTGTTTTTCCGGTCGTAAACGGAATTGATTTTATAAAAAAAATGAGAGAGCAGGCTGTATCTTTTGGAGCAGAAATTCAGACAGCTCAAGTTCTCTCAATCGACAAAATTGAAAATAAGTTTGTAATAAAAACGAAAAATAAAACTTTCACAGCTCCGTTTTTGTGCATTGCGACAGGAGCCGTCCATAGAAACTTAGAAGTTCCGGGTGAAAAAGAACTTACAGGGCGCGGAGTGTCTTATTGTGCAGTCTGCGATGGACCTTTTTTCCGAAACAAAAAAATTGTCGTGATTGGTGGCGGAGATTCCGCATGCAGCGAAGCGACGTATCTTTCTTCAATTTCAGGTGATGTTTCTATAATCCACCGTCGCGATTCATTCAGAGCGCAAAAATCAGTCATAGATAAAATGCTTGCGGCCGGCGTAAAACCTATCTACGACACAGTTGTAGAATCGATAAACGGAAGCAATAAAGTTGAGTCGGTTACGCTTAAAAACGTAAAAACAGGAGAAACTTCGGAATTTCAAACAGACGCCGTGTTTATATTTACAGGGATGATTCCTCAAACAGAACTTGTTGGAATGCTCCCAAAAGATGATACCGGTTATTTAATCACCGATGAAAATATGGAAACTTCAATGCCAGGATTGTTTGCGGCAGGAGACGTCAGGAGTAAACCATTCCGTCAGATTGTAACAGCGGTTGCCGACGGTGCAATTGCGGCTCTTACAGTTGCGTCGCGAGTTGAGAACTAAAAGATGTACATAAAAAAAATAACAGCATCGCTCGTTGCGTTAGTGATTTTTGCAGTCGTGGTGAATTTTGATATTTGTGCTCAATCTTCAGAACATGTAGATTTTTGGTCTGATATTCCGAATGAAAAACTTGCAGCGACACTCATAGACGAAATGACAGACTCAGAACTGCTTTCACAGACTTTTATGTTCGGTTGGGCAGGAGCGGAACCTTCGGAGCTGCTGTATCAGTGGGTTGCACGCGGGCTTGGAAGTGTGAAAGTTTTTGGCTGGAACACTGACGATATCAAACTTGTCGCAAAATCAATCACTGGTTTACAAAAAAAATCAGCTGAAGGGCGTTTTAAAATTCCTCTTTTTGTTGCAACAGATCAAGAAGGCGGTTGGATTCGCCACGTAAAAGGCGATACTTCTATCACTCCCGGTAATATGGCAATCGGTGCAAGCGGATACCCTTCAGATTCGTGGTACAGTGCGTATTACATCAGCAAGGAGCTCAAGGCACTCGGAATCAATATGAATTTTGCTCCCACTGTAGACCTCTTTACAAATCACAATTCTACGATTATCGGGACGCGTTCATTCGGTGAAGATCCTGACAAAACAGGCATTCTCGGAGCCGCATTTGTTGCAGGTTCGGAAGCTGCCGGCGTTATTCCAACTGCAAAACACTTTCCCGGTCACGGCGACACTGAGTTGGATTCGCACGGAAAACTTCCTGTAATCGATATAAGTTTTGACACATTTAAAACTCGCGAAATTATCCCATATACTTATCTTATCAAGGAAAAAGTCCCTGCAATTATGTCCGGTCACTTGAGTTACCCAAATATTGATAATTCCGGGGCTCCTGCTTCTCTATCAAAATATTTTCTTACTGATTTGCTCCGCGATCAGCTTGGTTATCAAGGGCTTATCATCACTGATGATATGATGATGGTCGGCGCTACAGTCTATGCTGGTACAATGTCAAATGCATTTAAAATTGCGCTCGAGGCCGGAAACGATATTGTTTTGAGCTCTACAACTGCACGCCTGAATGAAGCATTGTGGATTAAAAATCTTGAGCTTATGACAACTGATGAAAAGTTCCGTCAGCGTGTAAAAGACGCCGCCTACCGAGTTATTAAAACAAAACTTGAATATTTTAAAAGCGAAAACAGCGCTCCACTTTTCCCCGACTCAAAAGATGTTGATAAATATATCCCGGACAGAGATGGTGAAAAGTTTTTTATAGAGCAGGCTTGCCGTTCAATTACAGTCGAAAAACAAGGGAGTTTGCCAATCACAAGAGACACTGCCGGCAAGATTCTTTTGATGGGGTCTCTTCATGAATTTTTTAAAGCCGCAAAAGAGCGTTTCCCGGATGCCGGAGAATTTTCTTTTACTTATGAAACGGGTCCAAATGAAACTCAGTGGGTTTTAGACAATATTGGAAAAGTTGAAAGTGGGTTTGATACAATTGTAATCTGCGTCTCAAATGAAAATCATGTAAAAATTGCAAACTATTTTAAGAATTCTCGCAAAAAAGTGATAATCCTTTCGACTATGTCGCCAACACTTACAGCAGACTTGCAGTGGGCAGACTCGATTTTGTTAGGCTACAGCTGGAGATGCGGCTACACGATGGAAGCTCTTATGGCAGTTGTAAACGGCGAATATGTCCCAAAAGGTGTCCGCCCATATAAAGATTAGCTGTTACCAGTCACACAGTCACTAAAAGACGGGATTTCCCTCAATTTGTTGTATTTTGAGTCGTAATCGTGCGAATTCGGTCTTATCCCTAAAATCCTTTCATTTTCCGCCTGCAATTGAAACTTTATCATCTGTTTAAAAGCGTTCATCATCGGTTCAGGTTCTACATCTTTATCTACGAGAGACTGAGATTGCATCTCTTTGATAAGGTAATAGCAGCTTTCAACAGTCGATATGTATTCAGGGCGCGGCTCGTGCTTAAAAGTAAAAATTGAACGGTATTCTCCTTCGAATGAAAATTTCGGCAAATCAAAAAGGAATTTATTGCGTTCAATAAGTTTTCGGGCACAAAACCATGTTGAATCGAGGATTATCACAAGGAGTTTTTTCCCGTTTAAAATCTGTGAAAGACCTTCCTTTTTTGCAGTCCATGCATCTTTTGCGGGATAGAGCATGACAGGAAAATACTGAGGGTCGTGTAAAAGAGTCTTTAACCGCTGATTGTTTTCAAAATCAATTCCAACAAGAATTTCAGAATCTTTTAGAGAAATGTGAGCGATATTACCTGTTCCCGTTCTCTGCCTTTTTGCTTCTTTTGTGTGCATGAGCAATACGAATTTAATTCCGCAGTCGATTTCTTTTGTGTATTTGCACAAACATGCAGAAAGTGGTTTATAGCATCTGTAACAGCGTTCGCTCATAAGGTAAAGTATCATAAATTTTTACAATAATCCAGAAAGCGTGAAAGAGATGTCGAAAAAAAAATGGTATAAAAACAAGCTTTACAATAAGAATATCTTGATATGTAGTTGTTCATTTTATAGCTTTGCGAGACATAATCAACTATTTTCGCAATTTAATTTTTTTTATAAAAAATATTGACAGAAAATTTATGGAGTGATATATTCAAAAAAAAGTTAGTTATGACTAACAAAAAAAATATGATTCTTATAAAATAAGATTATAAAAGGAGAAATATATTTTATGAAAAAAGGACGGTTATTATTAGCAACTATAGTTTTTGGTGCTATTTGTCTAAGTGCATGTAGCAAATCACAGCATGAAGCAAGTAAGGAAGATTCAACAGTGCCTGCACGTCTTATTAACAAAGAAGAGGTACGCATTGCAATACCTGCGGCTAAATTTGAAGGCGGGTTTGATCCTTGCCGTGGTTGGGGAACTTTCGGTGGAGATCCGATTTTTCAGTCTACATTGACGCGAGTGGATGTAAATAATAACCTTGGTTTCGACCTTGCCACGGAGTATAAAGTTTCAGAAGACAAAAAAACATGGCAATTCACAATTCGAGATGATGTAATGTGTCATGACGGGCAAAAACTCACAGCGAAAGACGTAGCGTTTACTTATAACAAAGCAAAAGAGTTAGGTTTGGCTATGGATTTTTCTTTTCTTGAGAAATCTGAAGCAACTGATGAAACACACGTACAGTTTGAGTTAAATACGCCAAATTCTGCATTTTTATATTATACATCGGTTTTAGGCATTGTCCCGGAACATGCTTATGGAAAAGACTATGCCGAAAAACCTATTGGAAGTGGTCCCTATAAATTTATTTTTGAAGATAACGGCAGTCAATTGATTATGGAGAAAAATGAACAATACTATAAGCCTTTTGACGGATTTAAAAGAGTAGTTTTGCTTTCAATGAAAAAAGATCAGGCTTTTGCTGCTGTGCAAGCGGGAGAAGTTGATGTCGCAAACATAGAGAATAATCTTGCTAATGAAAGTATTCAGGGATATCACTTGAAACGACTTCCTTCTTTTGACTTTAGAAATATCAGTATGCCTCAAGTAAAACCTCGAGCTCTTGAGGATGGAAGAGAAGTGGGAAATGAAATTACGTCGGAATTAACAATTCGAAAAGCTATTGCGGTAGGTATCAGCCGCAAAGAGATTATAAAGAATGCCCTTTACGGTTATGGAGAAGTTGCTTTTGATATGTTTGACAGGCTTCCGTGGGGGATTAAAGATGATTTCAAAGACTTCAAAGACGGGGATGTTGAAAAAGCGATAAAGATTCTTGAAGATGACGGATGGGTATTAAACGGCGATGTTCGGGAAAAAAATGGAAAAAAAGCAGAGTTTACTTTGATGTATCCTACAGGAAACCTTCATCAATTGATTGCAAATGCTTTTGCGGAAGAAGTTAAAAAATTAGGAATTCATGTTACTCCTGAAGGATTAAGTTGGACAGACATTGCACCTCGCATTAGAAAAGATCCATGTGTTTTTGAAGGCGGATTCTATAACCCTGACAGAATTCAGGGAGCTTATCAGAGTAAATATGCTTTTAGCAATTCATGGGATAACGTGAGCGCATATCAAAATTCAGTAGTCGATGAGCATATTGAGGAGGCTTTAAAGGAAAAAGATCCTGTTAAATCAATAGAAGAATGGAAGAAAGCCCTTTGGGATGGGCAGACAGGAGGAAGCATCCTTGGAGATTGTGGATATATTACAATCTGTTATTTGGAACATCTTTATTTTATACGTGACGGTGTAGATATCGGCAATCAACGAGTACATCCTCATGATCACGGGATTCCTATTACTGCAAATATTGACGAATGGACTTATAAAAAATGAGATATTCATATTCCGGGAAGATACTGACACGGTTTATTTCACTTATATTGGCTGTCTTATTGTTGACTTTTGGACTTATGGAAGCTTCTCCAATGGATCCGGTCGAAACCTATATAGGGAGTATCAAGCGTATCAGTACGGAACAAAGGCAAATGATTCGTGAACGTTGGGGTGTTGATAAGCCGCTCCCAACAAAAATCTCAAATTGGGCAAAAAATGCAATTAAGGGAGATCTCGGATATTCAGTTACATTCGAAAAAGATGTTTCTGATGTTATACGGCAGGCATTTTCGAATTCTTTGCTTTTGATTTTAACTGCTTGGATTTTGAGCTTTGTATTTGGGGTGCTTTTGGGTGTGCGGGCGGCGATCCGCCAAAATCGATTGACAGACCGTGTAATCAAGACTATAGCATATCTTTTTAGCTCCATCCCTGCATTTTGGTTTGGAATATTGCTTTTGCTTACATTCAGTGTAAAGTTGAAATGGTTTCCGATTGGGTATGCTTCTCCGATCGGAAAGTCGGAGAATATCTTATTTTTCGAAAAGTTATACCACATGTTCCTTCCTGCATTAACTTTAAGCATAATGGAAATTTCTACTATTTGTATTTATACACGAGAAAAGCTGATTGAAATATTGGACAGCGATTATGCTCTTTATGAATATGCTCGAGGAAAATCCGTTATGGAAGTTGTAAAAGAACATGGAGTCAGAAATATCCTTTTACCTGTTGTGACTTTACAATTCGGTTCGATCAATGAAATTATAGGCGGTACTCTTTTAATTGAATCGGTTTTTAGCTATAACGGAATTGGTCGAATTACGATTCAGGCCGGGTTACGGGGAGATCTTCCTCTCATTCTTGCAATTACAATAGTCACTGCAACTATTGTATTTATCGGTAATTTAATTGCCAATATACTTTATCCCCTTATTGACCCGCGTATTAGGGAAGGGGTGGCAAATTGAAAAATTCACGTATTCGCACATTATTTATGATATGCAGTGCGATAATATTACTGTCGGTAATATATATATGGGGCTCAGCTTTACCGAAAGAATTATATGATGTCAATTTTAAAATGCGCGATACAGCTCCGTCGTGGAGTCATATTTTTGGATGTGATTGGATGGGACGAGATATGTTTTATCGCACATTAAACGGAATGACAATCTCTATCCGTATAGGACTATTTGCCTCCATCATTTCTTGTATCATTGCAATTGTATTAGGGATTGCTGCGGCGACATTAGGAGAGAAAGTCGATCAGTTTATTTTGTGGTTGATTGATCTTTTCCAAGGAATGCCACACATGATTTTCTTGATTTTTATTTCAATTTTATTGGGAAAAGGAGTACGAGGTATCCTTATTGGTGTAGCGTTGATACACTGGCCTCGATTAGCACGGGTTGTTCGGGCAGAGATCCTTTCTATAAAGAAACGACCTTACATTTTAATCAGCGAGAAATTAGGAAAAGGAAAGCTGTATATTGCCGTCCATCATATTTTCCGGCATATTATTCCACAATTTATTATTGAGTTGATTTTGATGTTTCCTCATGCCATTTTACATGAATCGTCAATAACTTTCTTGGGATTCGGAATCCCTCCCGACCGCCCTGCCGTCGGTGTTATCCTTTCGGAATCCATGAGATACCTTACTCAGGGGAGTTGGTGGCTTTCAGTGTTTCCCGGGATTATGCTTCTGGGTATAGTCCTTTTGTTCGATACCATAGGGAATAATCTTTCAAAGCTTATTCAGGCAAAAAGTGCACAACTTTAAAAAGGGGGAGATATGTCCATACTTAAAGTAGAGCATCTCAAAGTTCAATTTCAAATGTATATAAAAGGATTGTCTCAAATACAACAGCAGACTATTCATGATGTTTCTATTGAATTGGAGAAGGGTGAAATCCATGCGGTCATAGGCGAATCGGGAGGAGGGAAATCTCTTCTTGCACATGCAATTCTTGGAATCTTGCCGATAAATGCTAAAACAGATGGAAGAATTTATTATAAAGGAAAACTTTTAGAGCCAAAGAATTTGGCCGATTTTCGCCGTGATAATGTAGGATTTATACCACAGTCAATCAGTTTTCTCGATCCGTTAAAAAAGACGGGATATTACATGCAGAATAAAAATAAATCCAAATATGCAAAAAAATATGGGTTATTCGGTTTAGATGAAAAGGACTTACAAAAATACACGTTTCAACTTTCTGGGGGAATGGCTCGCAGAGTTCTGGTTTACAGCGGAATTATGAATGATAAAGAAATCATTATTGCAGATGAGCCAACACCGGGACTGAACAATGCGTTAGCTAAAGAAATATTAAGCGTTCTACGAGATATGGCGGACGATGGAAAATCGGTTCTTCTCATCACTCATGATATTGATGTTGTTATGGATGTTGCAGATCGGGTTTCAGTTTTTTACGGAGGACAAATATTGGAAACCGTAAGAGTAGAGTGTTTCAAGTCCGGACGATTGGAACATCCTTATACACGTGCAATATATGAAAGTCTGCCTCAAAACGGTTTTAAGAGCGTAGAATTTGATGAAATCAAAAAAAAATGTGTGAAGCTGGGGCTCCCTTTTGAAAGGAACATCATAGTATGTTAGAAGTAAAAGATTTAACCTTCCGATATTTGAAAGGCAAACCTCTATTTGAAAATTTTAATTTGAAACTGGAAACTGAAAAAATAACCGGTCTCTGCGGACCAAGCGGATTCGGGAAATCAACATTGGCAAAACTTATTGCAGGATATATAAACCCATTAAGGGGAGAAATCCTATATAACGGTAAACCTTTTGAAAAAGGGTATCAAAAAGTACAATTGATATATCAACATCCTGAATTGGCAGTTGACCCTCTATGGCATATGCATGAAGTTCTTGCCGAAGGGAATGAGATTTCTCGGAGCGTACTTAGAAACATGGGGATAAAAGAAGAATGGAAAGATCGCTTCTCCAGAGAGCTGAGCGGAGGGGAATTACAAAGGCATTCAGTTGCCAGAGCATTGGGTAAAGGCACGGAGTATGTTATTTGTGATGAAATAACAACGATGTTGGATCCTATTTCACAAGCATCTTTATGGCATGGTTTGATTAACGAAGTAAAAAAAAGGAACATCGGGTTATTGGTGATTACGCACAATCTATATCTAGCAGAGAAAATTTGTGATTCAATTATAAATTTAGATAAGCCGTATTAAGACTGTGATAACGTCTTTATGCTGCAAAATCTCAGTTGTATTCCATAAAAGTGTGAAAGAGAGATGTCGAAAAAAAATATCATTCTTTTGTCCAGCTCTCCTTTTTATCTGACTTTTTGCATATCATTTTATAACCGAAATCAACAATGCGCTGGTTTGCATGTGAAAAAAATGATATTATAAATCAATCTGAAATCAGAGGAAAACATGGATACAAGGGCAAACACTCTTTTTACGATTTTTATATTTATTTTTTCATCTGCGGCAGTTTCGTGCTCTCTAAAATACGAGGAGCCTGTTTCTGTTGAATCGAAAGTTCCCGAATTTATTTTCCAAGATACTGCGATGTCTCGTTATCAGAGTAGCAAGATTAAATTGCATGTTACAGCAGAGCGTTTGGAACAGTACAAAACAAATTCCGAAACTTATGCAAAAGGTGTCAATTTTTCAACTTTCGATAGTGATGGCAACATCTCGACAAAAGGTTCCTGCGGATATCTTTCAATTGATGCAGAAAAAAAACTCTACGAAATGTACGACAATATCGAGCTCGAAAACATATCCGAAAAGACAAAATTTTATGCTAATACATTAAAATGGAATGAACGCACTGAGCAGCTTACAGGGGGTCGCGCTGATATTGTAAAAGTTGAAAAAGAAGATGCAATTATCAGAGGGACGGGCTTTTCCGCAAGTGGAATAAGTAAATCTTTTTCGTTCAGAGGTAATGTAACAGGTGATATTCAAACAAGTGAAGTTCAAAATGAAAAATAGTCTAAAACGAATAACAGTTCTCATTTTTGCTGTTTTTTTTTCAAATATTGTTTTTGCTGAAAAAATTTTATTTTCGGCAAGCAGGATGAGCGGCAAAACCGGTGAAAAAAATACGACAACTTCTCTTTCAGGAAACGTCTATATAAAAACAGATTCAATGGAGATTCAGGCAGATGATGTTGAACTTTCAGGAGATGATTATCGGTACATAAAAGCTGATGGAAAGATTACAGGAAAAAATTTTGATTCCAATATGGAGTTTGAGTGCGATTCTCTTGAGTTCGACCGCATTACAAAAGTTGCGGTATTAAAAGGCAATGTGAACCTTGACGACAAAGACAATAATGTAAACGTAAAAGCTCAAATCATCAATTATAATCAGGAAACGGAAATTGCGATTATTCAGATAAAGATTGTCCTAACTCAAAAAGACAATGTCTGTTCTGCGTCATATGCTGTTTATTACAAAAAAGATCAGATGCTAGAGCTTTCGGGCAACGCACAGGTAAAGCAGGGTGAAGATACTTTCCGTGCTCAGGAAATCACTTTCAACATGGATACGCAAGATATCACGCTCGGTGGAAACGTAAAAGGGACAGTCACAGATAAAAAAAGTAAGTCGTCAAAAACAGATGCAGCTTCAAATACAGAATCGGACAATTCTAAGCAAGATAAAGACAAATCAAAAGTCGAATCAGGACAATCTTCCGATGCAAATGCCGGTGAAAAGCTTAAAGACGCGGAGAAATCACATGGAGAATAAAACAAAAGACAATGTTGAACAAGGCAAAAAATCAGATAATTTCCCTCACTCAGAAAGCCACATTCTCCGTGTATCGAGTTTGTTTAAACAGTTCGGTCATAAAAAAGTTGTTCGAGGAATTGAATTTCAAATGCCGATGGGTGAAGTTTTGGGACTTTTAGGTCCAAATGGGGCAGGAAAAACAACAACATTTTACATGGTAGTCGGATTTTATAAACCTACTGCAGGAGATGTTTTTCTCGATGAGCAATGCATCACATCTCTTCCGATGTATAAACGTGCAAGGCTCGGCATCTCCTATCTTCCTCAAGAACCGTCAGTTTTTCGCAAATTCACTGTCGAAGAAAATATTTGGTCAATTCTTGAAACGCGCCGAGATCTCTCAAATGCTGAAAAAAAAGAAAGGCTCGAATCCCTTATAGACGAATTTTCAATTGAAAGAATTCGGAAGCAAAAGGCATTTACGCTCTCAGGTGGTGAACGGCGTCGTACAGAGATTGCCCGCTCGCTCGCTATGGAACCGAAATTTCTCCTTCTTGATGAGCCTTTTGCAGGAATCGACCCAATCGCAGTTGCCGATATCAAAAACATGATAAGGCTTCTTGCCAAACGCGGAATCGGGATACTGATTACTGACCACAACGTTCGCGATACGCTTGAAATTACAGATCGCGCAATCATCATAAATCAGGGGACTATAATGACGCAGGGAACAAAAGAAGAAATTTTGTCTAGCGAAGTCGCACGCGAGATTTATCTTGGTAAAGATTTTTCTATGTAAGTAAAAGTAAGTAAAACAAAGTTCCTATAACGCTTCATTACATAAACAATCACTGTAAGCTTTTTCATATTTCGCATATTGTTGAAAGTGGAAATTTTCAGTTTGACATGGACTCGTTCATACGGTATGATTGTAACGAATTATTCTAAATTTTTTAAACAGGAGTTGAATTATGAGCAACGTATTGCTGTATATTGCTCTCCCTGTTGTTGGAATTGTTCTTGGATGGATTATTCGCTGGATTTATGCCAGATTTCAATTAACTGCTTCTGAGCAGAAAGCTGACCGTGTTAAGCAAGATGCAATAAGGGAAGCTGAAGCACAAAAAAAAGAAATTTTGTTAAATGCGAAAGATGAGCTCATTCGGGAAAGAAATCAGCAGGAGCGAGAGAATCGTGAACGCCGCGCCGAGGTGCAGCGGTTTGAAGCCAGAGTAAACAAAAAAGAAGAATTACTTGAACAGCGTGCAGCAGAATTTGAAAAAAATGAAAAAGAACTTGCAGATAAAAAATCTGCAATGCTGAGAAGAGAAGAAGAACTTTCAAAAAAGGAAGATCTTTACAGACAAGAACTCGAAAAGATTTCGGGACTTTCCGTTCAAGAGGCAAAAGATCTCATCATTAAAAATCTTGAAAATGATGCACGTCATGACGCTCAGGCTCTCATCAACAAAATTGAACAGGAAGCGCAGCTTAACGCTGAAAAAAAAGCTAAAGACATTCTCATAACGACAATTCAGAGAATCGCTCCTGAAACTACCGGCGATATCACAGTTGCTACAGTTTCATTGCCTAGCGACGAGATGAAAGGTCGTATCATAGGGCGAGAAGGACGTAACATCAGAACGCTCGAAACTCTTACAGGTGTTGATATCATAATAGATGATACTCCTGAAGCTGTTGTAATTTCGTGCTTTGATCCTGTCAGAAAAGAAATCGCAAAACAATCTCTTGAACGTTTGATTTCCGACGGCCGTATTCACCCGGCACGCATTGAAGAAATTGTCCAGAAAGTTACGCATGAAATCCAAAATAAAATCTACGAAGAAGGTGAAAAGGCTTTGTTCGATCTCGGTATTCACAACATGAATACAGACGGTATTCGTGCACTCGGTCGCCTTTACTTCCGAACAAGTTACGGACAAAATGTTCTTACACACTCTAAAGAAGTTGCTATGGCTGCAAGTCTTATCGCAGCAGAAATTGGTGCAGACCGAGAACTCGCAAAACGTGCAGCCATCCTTCATGATATAGGAAAAGGAGCAGAATCCGATTCTGATCAAAACCACGCAGAAGTCGGTGCTGAAATGGCACGTAAGATGGGTGAAACGCCTGCAGTTATAAATGCGATTGCCGCACACCACAACGATGTTGAACCATCGAGCATCGAGGCAGTTATTGTGCAGATTGCCGACGCAATTTCGGCTGCACGTCCCGGTGCTCGTAGAGAAACAATCGATAACTATGTAAAACGTCTTGAAAATCTTGAATCGATTGCGGAGACATTCCCTGGCGTTGAAAAAGCTTATGCTATTCAAGCCGGTCGAGAAATTCGAATTCTCGTCAATAACGAAAAAGTTTCTGATTCAGATGTAAAAGAGCTTGCAAGAAATATTGCTAAACAGATTGAAAGCGACCTTCGTTATCCTGGTCGTATTCGTCTCACGATGATACGAGAAACGCGTATAATTGAATATGCACGTTAGTTTGCAATTTTCGTGAATACATTGCTTTTTATTTTCGCTGATGCGTTTATAAATTAGGAGGTGAGGGACTGTCCTTTCTTTTTGGACAGCTCCTCTTTTTTTTAGAAGTTACTGTTCAAATAGAATATTATTAAATTGTCAAAGCTGTTGTCACCACGCGGCATGCGATTCCACGCAATCCCGAGCGATGGATAATATTTTGATTTACTTCTATGAGAAAAATCGTATTCCGCAGAAAATCTAAACCCATTGCCCCATGGTGAACGGCTGGTTATTTCTACATTTTTTTCTCCTATTGAGGTTTTTATTGAGTCGGTTCTAAAGCCAAATACATAAGAGATTCCGACATTGAAGCCGCCAATGTTCGGATAAATCTTGATTCCCAATGGAAAAGAAAAATGGAAATGATTAGAATGTTTTTTTGAATCCCATAAAAGGTCGCTAAAAAAATCACCTCCAAAGAAAAATGTTGCTTCTTTTACTATGATTAAATTTATGTAAAAATCGGAACCAAAAACTATCTTATTCGGGCGCAAAATGCTGTTATCGGCTTCTATTATTGTTTTTGAATTGTATATGGGCACTCCTGTCAGAACTCCTGCCGAAAAACCGATCTTATTTTCAATTGCAAATGATTTTGTGTATGGAATAATAAACAAAAACAATAAAAATAAAGCGTGCAAAAATAATCTACGTTTCATGTTTTATTTCTCCGGTAAAGTTATCTGTAAACAACCTTAAATCTTTGGAATACAAGTTTTATATCCTCTGTAAATTCAAATCCGAGAATTGCTCCTTCGTCTTCAAGATATTCAATCTTTTTTTGACGCCATTCTTCAAGATTTTGATCTTCACCTTCAAGTTTTGCCATCTCCCAAGTAACTTGATTAAAAGGGACTATCTCTACAGATTCAGTCTCGATTATGCAGCGAGGATTATTTGCACGATCGAGAACGACGTACAATTCTCCTGAAAGAGGGAGAGGCTCTCCGTCTATTGTGTAAGTTGCCCATGTCGTGAAAAACGCATTTTTTTTGCCTGAAATCACAAGAGCAATGAGTTCATCGCTGACAAAACCTTTTGCTTCAAAAATCAGGTCGCCGGAACATCGGTCACTTTCTTTTCGGCCTGTATCTTTTATAAATTTATTCCAGTATTGATCGATACGATTATTATTATTTGTCACGTCTGTCATTGAGCCTATCCTTTATTTTCGGCTTTTTATAATCATCACAGTCAGCGAAGTTATAAAACAGACTGATGGTAAAATTACAAAGATGAGAGTTGTTATTGGAATTCCGAATAGACTGTATTTTGAAACTACAAAAACTCCTAATTTTATCAACAGCTCATAGACGAGTGCTGCGTATGAAAACAAAAATCCTGCTACCATCATTGTCCATGCAAAATCCATTGTGCGCGACATCATAAGTATTGCCAAAAATGCGACAATTCCACCTGCAATCAGTTTGATTATAAATAATAAGATTTCCGGAGACATGCTGACCTCATTTTTTATGTAACTATATTTATTTTCGACTTTTAATAAGCAAAAGGTGAATTTTTTAGCGACGTGAATACACCTTTATCTGCTCCAAATGGAACTATAGAATGTTTGTTGTAATCGGGGTTGATCGCAATTCCAAGTTTTAGACAGAATCTCACAAAGTCATCATATTTTTTTTCAGGGACTTTGCAGCAAAGATAAGGTCCATTGCGTTCAAAATATTTTGTTAGAACTTGATCGTATATAAACCAATCTTTTTCGCTTCTCTCTTGAATAGCTTGAATCAAATTGTATGTTGCACGAGTGATAGCGGTCTGCATTGCAAAAGGTAAATAAACCTGTCCTTGTAATTGAGAATTTTCTTCTATCAGATTGGCTTTTACAGCCAGTATAAATATAGTGTCTGTCCAAGGAAGAGGAGGAGCAATGACCATGCAGTCAATCTCGCTGTTTATTTTTTGTGGCACGGCCCACGGAATGTAAATTGAAGTGCCTTTTTGAGAGATTTTTATCGCTGCTTTCATTGCACAGACTTTATCGGAAAAGAAAAATATTTTTCTATCCGATGCAAGAAGTTGCGAAATTGCTCTCTGCAAACGAGAAGATTCTTCACAGATAAAACTTCCTGTCTGACCACGCGAAAGAACATTTTTTAAATGTGTAAAAGCGCTTCCGCCTTGCCAGCCAAGTATTGCCCGCCCGTCTTCCTGATACATGTCTGTAATTCTCACTCCTTTTTTTGTGTATAAAAAACAGTCGCGAGCTCTTGTGACAGGTCCGTAGAGGTTGAACAGTTCTCTTGCAAAGTCGGTCTTATTCATAAAATTCATTATAACAAAAAACAGGTGCAATGTCTTGCAACACCGCACCTGAAAACTTGGTATACAATTTGTTTTATAGTTTACCGGCTTTTCTTTTTCTTTGAAACAACGTCAAAAATTACAGCAAGAAGAAGTACCATACCTTTTACAGCTCTCTGCCAGTTCATATCTACACCGAGAATCGACATACCGTTGTTCAATACACCCATGAAGATTGCACCGACTACGGCACCTGAGACAGTTCCTGTTCCACCGTAAGCAGAAGCGCCTCCGATAAAACATGACGCAATCGCATCCATCTCGTAGTTTGTTCCGCCGGTCGGTTGCGCAGAATTGAGGCGTGCAACAGTTACGAGAGCTGCAACAGCAGAAATAAATCCCATATTTGTGTATGCAAAGAACATTACATTGTTTGTGTTTATTCCGGAAAGCTGTGCGGCTTTTACGTTTCCGCCAATTGCGTAAAGGTAACGACCAGGGACAGTGTTTTTTGTGAAGTAAGAATACACAGCGATGATTATTCCAAGCAAGATCAGTATTACAGGAAGTCCGCGGTCACGAGCAAGGAACTGACCAAGAATGATTATTACGATTGAAAGGATTGTGAGCTTTGCAATAAAAGAACCAAAAGACGGCACTGTATAATTTTTCTTGATTTTTTTCTGACGGCTTACAATTTCCAAAATGATGTATGCAAGCACACATATTAAACTGATGATCAATGTGACCATAAATGTGTATTTGTCGATAAATTCATCAAAAAGGTCAATTTCTCCGAATCTTTCGATTGTCGCTTCGCTTGGAGAAGGAAGGAAGCTTTCAAAAAGATTCAGATATTTTTGTGGAAATGGAGCGATAGGTTTACCATCGAGAACGATTGTCGCAACTCCACGCCACAATAGCATACCGGCAAGGGTCGTGATGAACGGAGGAATGTGTATGTATGCTATGAAAAAACCGTGAAAAGCGCCTATCATAGTTCCTATAAGGAGACAAAGACATATAGAAAGCCATACCGGCAGTCCAAGTGTTACAATGAAGACTCCTGCAAGTGCGCCGACGAGTGCTACTACCGAACCTACAGACAAATCGATGTTACCGCCTGTGAGGATACAAAGGAGCATACCAGTAGCAAGGATGGCAACATAGGCGTTCTGTCTGATAATATTAGTGATGTTTGCCGGTGCAAACAAAGAACCGTGGTCGGCAATCCTAATCAGGACTTCAAAGAGAATCATCACGCCGACGAGTACAAAAATCATTGTATTAGATTTGAATACTGACTTAACTGTGCCTGAAATTTTGTTATTTCTTTGCATTTTATTTAACTCCTAAATTGTCATTTTTTCCAGCATTGATAATTTCTGTCATGATTTTTTCCTGAGTGGCGTCTTTTCCGTCCATCTCAGCAATCATTTTTCCTTCATTCATCACGTAAATGCGGTCGCACATACCGAGAATTTCAGGCATTTCTGATGAAATCATTATCACAGATTTACCTTCTGCTACCATTCTATTTATAATGCAGTAGATTTCATATTTTGCACCTACGTCTATACCTCGAGTCGGTTCGTCGAGGATGAGGATATCAGGCTCTGCAAAAAGCCATTTTCCAAGAAGTACTTTCTGCATGTTTCCGCCGGAAAGGTTTCCTACATTTTCTAAAACCGTAGCACATTTTGTATGCATTCCTTTAGCCATGTTTTCCGAATATTGACGTTCTTTGTCAAAATCAAGAATCCAGTTTTTAGAAATTTTTTCGGGTTTTGCTGCAGTCGTATTCTTGCAGATAGATTCTGTAAGGATAAGTCCGTTTCCTTTGCGGTCTTCTGTTACGTATGCAATCCCTGATTTTATTGCAGATTTTACATTAGGGAACGAAACTTCTTTTCCGTTCAAATATATGTGACCATGTATGTTTGTGCCGTAAGAACGTCCAAAAATGCTCATAGCGAGTTCCGTTCGACCTGCACCCATAAGTCCTGAAATGCCAAGTACTTCGCCTTTTTTCAGATTAAAGCTGATGTTGTCGCAAACCTTAATTCCTTCGAATACAGGATGCTCAACGCACCAATCCTTTACTTCAAAACAGACGTCTCCGATATGATGTTCTCGCTTAGGGAATCTGTCTGTGAGACTTCTTCCTACCATTGCCGAGATGATTGTATCTTCAGTAAAATTATCGTTTGTTTTATCAAGGGAAGTGATTGCTTCTCCATCGCGGATAACAGTGATTTTATCTGCAACGTAAGAGATTTCATTCAATTTATGCGAAATGATGATAGATGTCATTCCCTTCTTTTTGAATTCAAGAAGCAAATCGAGAAGATGTTTTGCTTCTGTATCGTTTAGAGATGCTGTAGGTTCATCGAGAATGAGAAGTTTTACATTTTTTCCAAGCGCTTTTGCAATTTCAACAAGCTGCTGTTTTCCTACACCAATATCTTTAATTAAAGTCTTGGAAGAATCTTTAAGTCCTACCATTCTTAAAAGTTCATCAGCTTTATCGAATGTTTCGGACCAGTTTATTTTTGCTTTTGTTCCTTTTTCGTTGCCGAGGAACATATTTTCGCCGATTGTGAGAAGTGGTACGAGTGCAAGTTCCTGATGAATAATTACAATACCTTTTGATTCGCTGTCTCGTATTGTCTGGAATTTACAAACCTCACCATCATATATGATGTCTCCGGTGTATGTTCCGTATGGATAAATGCCACTCAAAACATTCATCAAAGTTGATTTACCAGCTCCGTTTTCGCCACAGATTGCGTGGATTTCGCCTTCTTCAACTGTAAGATTTACGTTGCTGAGTGCTTTTACACCAGGAAATACTTTTGTAATATTTTTCATTTCCAATAATGTTTTAGCCATTGGAACCCCTCTTTTTAAATTTGATGATTGTATAAAGAAAAGGACAGAACTGTCCAAAAACTTCAATTTTTGGACAGTTTTTTCAATCCCAGTAACTGTTGTCTATTTCAACTGAGCTTCTGTGTAATATCCAGAGTCAATCAACAATGCTTTGTAATTGTCTTTAGTTCCAAATACCGGTTCGCAGAGGTATGAAGGAATAAATGATTTTGAATCTTTAGGATTTTTTGAGTTGTTGTTGTATGTTTTTGTATCATTTACAGGAGCTTTTTTACCCTGAAGGATAGCGTCAACCATTTCAACTACTTTAGAAGCGAGAGTACGTGTATCTTTGAAGATAGACATAGCCTGTGTTCCCTTGAGCATGTTTTTTACAGAAACAACATCACAGTCCTGACCTGTAACGATTGGGAAGTTAGCAGCTGTATAGCCAGCAGAAAGAAGAGCGTTTGTTACACCGATTGCTGTTGTGTCGTTTGAACAGTAAACAGCGTCAAGTTTTGTTCCTTTTGGACCGTATTTGTTAGATGTGATGAGGTTTTCCATACGTTTCTGAGCTTCTTCTGTAGACCAGTTCAATGTAGCGCACTGAGCTTTTTCTGTCTGACCTGAACGGCAAACGATAACGCCTTTGTCCATGTATGGTTTCAAAACATCCATAGCTCCTCCAAAGAAGAAGTTTATGTTGTTGTCGCCTGGGTCTCCTGTGAAGAATTCCATATAAACAGGGTCTGATTTTGTTCTTGTTTTAAGGTTTAATGCGTCAACAAGATAATCGCCCTGAATTGTACCTACTTTGTAGTTATCAAATGTAGCGTAGTAAGAAACTGCATCTGTATCCATGATGAGGCGATCATATGCAATTACAGGGATTTTCTTTTTCTTTGCTGTTGCAAGAACGTTTGAAAGAGAAGAACCGTCGATTGAAGCGATTACGAGAACCTTACATTTGCTTGTAATCATGTTTTCAATCTGTGATACTTGTGTTGGGATATCATTTGCAGCGTACTGCAAGTCTACCTGATAGCCGGCTTTTTCGAGTTGAGCTTTCATGTTAGCTCCATCCTGATTCCAGCGCTGCAAGTCTTTTGTAGGCATAGAAACACCAACTTTTAATTTTGCTTTTGCAAATGCAACAGTTGATAAAGTTACAACTGCTAAAAGAATAGCGATAATTTTTTTCATAAGAAAAAACACTCCTGATTTTTTTTATTTTAAGGTCAACGACCCTTACGTCTAAGAGTATAAAATCAATCTTGCAGTCAAGAATAAAAAAAATCTAAAAATTTTTGCTATTTTCTGTTATCAGACTAGGTGATTTTGCGTATGTCCGATGTACAAATCTGGATTTTTTTGTTGTGGTTTTTATGCTAGTTGTGCAGGCGGTTTGTACATACAGTGCAGGGCGATTTATGTCGTTTATGAACGATTTGTGTCTGGTGTGTAGAGCTGTCTATATCGGTTATTGAGTGAATTGAGTGATTTGTCCGATTGTGTAAATCAATTTGTTCTGTATATAGAAGTTCTGTTGTGAAAACCGGAATCTATTATCACTTCGTCGAGGTTTGTTTTATCTACCAAAGTAGGTTCAAGCCATACTCCGGGAATCTCACCGAATCCGTTGTTTATGGTTTTTATTTCAAATTCTTTTGAATATATATTTTCACCGCGCGCAAGGGCAACTGCATATTCTGCCGCAATCTCTGCGAGTTTTATGATAGGTTTGTAAATTGTAAAATCTTGTTTTCCCTGTACAATATATTGGCAAGCTGCGATGTCGGCGTCTTGACCGCAAATTGGAATATGGGTGTCGGGATAATATTTTGAAAGAGCAGAGATGACACTCGCTGCTACTGCATCGTTTCCGCAGACAAAAGCATCAGGTATTTTTTCATTTTTAATTATGTTCAATGCTTCCTTATAAGAAAGGTCGTAATTCCATCCTTCTGTATAATAGATATGAGAGATTGTCACAGGAGTACCTCTAAGAACTTTTGTGATACCGTCTTTGATTAAAGTTGTATTGTAATCTTCTTTTGGGCCTAGTATGCAATACCATGTGTTCCCTTTCACTATTTTCATCAGCCCGATGCCCATTAGCTCTCCAACTTTTTCGCTGTCTATTGTGATGTAAAGGTCTATGTCTGCATTCAAAGTCAGGCGGTCGTACGAAATAACCGGAATGCCTTTATTTTTAATTTTCTGAATTGAATCTGTAATCGAATCCGCATCTTTTGGAAGAACGACGATCACATCTACATTTCTTTCAAGAAGGTAGAGCAATTGACGATTCTGCTCTTCAATGCTGTTTCCTGCATTTTGAACAATTGTCTCAGCTCCGAGTTCACGAACTTTATTTATAAAAATATCTAAATCGCGCTGCCAGCGTTCAAGTGCAAGCGTGTCTATAGAGAACCCGATTGTTATTTTATGGGTGGAAGTTGAATCGGTTTTTTCTGTAATTTTCTGATTTTTTTTATTGCATGATATATTCAACAAAGATGAGATGATAAACAACGTCAACAGACAAAAAAAATTAACGAACAAGTTTTTAAATTTCATCGTTTTAATCCTGCCTTACTTTTCTGTATTCTTTTGGTGAAAGCCCATATTTATTTTTGAATATTCTGCTGAAATAATTTTGGTCGTTGTAGCCGACTTCTCCCGTTATCTCCTTTATAGACAAATCTGTTTCTGCTAGCATCTGCCGTGATTTTTCGAGCCGCTTATCGGAAATAAAGTTGATATACGTTACGCCTTTTTCTTCTTTAAAAAGTTTACTCAAATAAAATGAGCTTACGCCGACAGTGCATGCCATCTGTTCAAGTGAGATATCTTCTGAAAGCTTTGAATCTATTATTTCGCAGACTTTTTTTATTATTGGATTGCTGTCAAAAGATTTTGCTTCGGAAATTGTTTCTATGCATTCAGATAAAAATTTTTGTGTAAACTCTTTTATCATGTTTAAATCGTTTTCGTTGCTTAAAACAGAGAATGCGTTTTCAAAGTTGCTGCTGGCAAAGTTTTTTGCAATTTCTTTTGTTGAATTGTTTGCCGTCACAATTATTTCAAAAAAAGAGTTTTTGATTTTATCGGCAGGCAGTTTTGAGAAAATCAGCTCGCTTGAAAAAAGTTCAAGAAAAGATTTTACTCCGTTTGCGTCGGCAAGCTTGAGTTTGTTTATTATCTGATTTTTGAATTCTTCAGTGCTGTTTTGATTAGCACTGTATTCAAATGATGAATCTTGAATCCGGCTTTTATTTTCTATGCCCGAAAAAGCGATGCCGCCGGAAAACTCTGTTTTGTTCAATGCTGAAAGCGCTTCGTTGTACGATGATTGCAGCAGCGTTATGTCGGAGTTGATTTGGCTTACTCCGCAGCGAATTCCAGCCGAAATTGTATAACTCAGAGTTGAATAGATTTTATTAAACTGAGCTTGCACATCTTCATAATCAGGAGTCTGCGAAAAAAGAGGAAAGTAGACGGCGATTCTGTTCATCATAAAGGAACTGACAAGACAGCGGTGCTCTGTATTTAAAAGCTCATGAATTTTTAAATAAGTGTTGTATTGGTTGTCTGAGTTTATATTTGGAAATTCTAAACATGCAAACACCCACTTGTTATCTGAAAGATTAAAATATTCAAGATATGAAGAAATATCTGTCGTTTTGTCGTTGTTGAATATGCAAGCGTATATAAAGTCGTTTTCGATCATCGGCGAAACAAGGTCGAGTTTTTTATGGAGCTCAATATCAGCGCTCATCTTGCCTTTCTTTTTTTGAACTAAATCCATTGCTCCACGGATTGTCTCGATTACGACATTGCGGTTTACAGGTTTTGTGATGTATTTGTATGCTCCAAGGTTGATAGCTTCTTGCGCATATTGAAAGCGGTCAAAAGCGCTTAAAATTATAAACACGATGTTCGGCTTTAACTTTGTGATTACGTCTACAGTTTCTAATCCGCTCAGCCCCGGCATGTTGATATCTATGAACAGAATATCGATGTTTTCTTTCATCACAGTCTCAATTGTTTCTGTCCCTGAAAGCGCCGTGAAAATTTTTGCTTTATCAGAAAAGTTTTTATTGATGATGAATGAAAGAGAATCTATTACTATCTGCTCGTCGTCCGTAACTAAAATATTAAACATTTTTTGGAATCCTGATTATAAATTTTGTCCCTTCACTGTTGTCGCTTTTTGTTATATCAAATAAATCGTCGCGGCGGAACTGCAACTTCAACCTTAAAAACACGCTTATCAAACCTGTCCCGTTGTGAGACGAACGATTGTCTATCAGTTCAGAAGGAAGCCTCGTTATGCCGCTTGAGACAGCTTGAAAGACTGCTTTTTTAGTTTTTTCAGACATGCCTTCGCCGTTATCGGAAACTGTTATTACAACATATCTGCCTTCTTCGTATATTTTTAAAGTGACTTTGCATGTCATATTTTTGAGTCCGTGCTTTATGCAGTTTTCAACAAGCGGTTGAAGAGTCATAGAAGGAATCTGCTGAGTGAAGCGGGTTTTTGGAATATCTTTTGTAAATATCAGGCGGTTGCCAAAGCGGACTTTCATAATGTATACAAAGTTATCTATAAGTCCGAGCTCTTCATCTATTGAAGCTGTTTTTTTCTGTTGTTGAATGTTGTAACGGAAAAAATCTGCAATCTGTTCAATAAAATAACATGTCTTATCGGCATTCTCCATCATCGCAAGTTGGGCGCCGGTGTTTAACGTGTTGAACAAAAAATGAGGGTTTATCTGATTTTGCAAAGCGCGCAGTTGGGCGTCTGTGTAAAGAGACTGCATTTCAATCTCCTTTTCTTTCAGCTCCGCTTCCGTTCTGGCTTTTTCCCAAATCGTATCAATATATTCGCGGATGCTGATTATCATTCTGTCAAATGCTTTACATATATTACCGATTTCGTCGTTTGAATTATTGTTGAAAAGCGGAACATCAAAATCTCGTTTTGCGACTTTATGTGCAACTTCGGAAATTTCAAAAAGTGGAGCCGTAATCGAAGTGATTGTAAAATACAGCAAGATAAAAATCAAAAACACAAATATAACAAAAAAAAGAATGCTGAGAGTGCGAGTCATTGTGATTTTTCTGTGGTTTTCTTCGTAGTTTGCAGCGTTTTGATTCAGCCTTAAGTTGTTCAGCTCAAGGATTTGTGATTGAAGATAATTGTAAGAATCGAGGCTGTGCTTGTAAAAAAAATCCATCTCTTCAAGGTTGTTAGCGCGTCTTGCAGCAACTGCATTTCCGCTGTAATAGATAAACGACTCCGTAAGCTGGTGAACTATATATTCTTTTTGAATGATTTCGTTTCGTGAAGGAAACTCCTGTGTGTCATGATTTAATATATCCAATTTATTTTTTGAATTATAATAGCTGTCTATGCTTTCAAATGTCCTGTAGTTTACGTAATCTTCCATCGCGCGTTCAGTTGCGGAAAGTTTTTGTGAAAAATATGTAAGTTCCGAATTCGACTGATAAGATTCGCTCAGCGTTTTCATTGAATAATTGTCGAGAAGCATTGTGATGATGAGGCTTGAAGTAAGAAATATGATTGCGATTGCTATGCTGAAAAGGATTCGCCAGCGGAGACTTTTATTTTTAAGATACTGTTTTATTTTTTTTATCATCCGGGCGACCTGCTTATTTTTACATCAGCTGTGATATAACTGTTTGCATAACCTTTTGTTCGATATTCGAACAGCTCTTCTATGGCCGACTCCCCGATTTTTTCAGGATTTTGCGAAATCAATTCGCTTATATATCCTTTTTGAAGATAGAGATGGCAGACCTCGTTGTTCCCGAACCCAATCAGTTTATATTTGTTGTCCACAAACTGTTCTAAAAGAACTTGTGCCATCAAAATCGTATCTTCCTCATTGAGGCATATAAAAATATTATTTTTGTTTGAAAACTCAAGAGATGGGTCGAATTTTTCAAGCACATAGCTCTGAATTGAATTGTAGTTTTGCAGAGCAAGTTGAAGACTTGAAATCATATTGTTTGAGTTGAGCGCTGTCGAATTGCTTATAATATATGCGTTTCCGCCGTTTTTAAGAAAAGAGGCTGTCTCGTCAGCGAGCTTTTTACCGAGCTCCCAGTTGTTTATTCCGATGTACGAAATCTGATGGAGGTTGGGAGAAAGTTGACCTATCGTTACAAGCGGTATTTCGGGTTCGTCTTCACGGCAAAGCAAAATTGGAGTTTCATCCTGTGAATCAATATATGCGATTATTCCATCGCATGTCAGATACGAACAATAATTTAGAAGTTCCTGAAGTGAAGATTTTCCGGCAAGCGTTTGCGGAACGTGGAGCTCAACTATGCAGTTATATTTTTCGGCAAGACTTAAAGCACCTTTGTAGACTTCTTCGAGAAAAGTTTTATTTTCATACGTGCCAGTCACCATCACGTGATACATGCAGTTTTCATCTGTATTTTCTTTGCCTGCCGTAGAAGAAATTGTCCTAGATGTGTAAAAAAAAGAGTAAGCGAAAACTAAAATAAGAGAAAGAAACGCAATCAGCGTAAAAAACAAAGAGGTTTTTTTAATAAAGTTTATTGCTTTCTGTTTCATCTGTATTCAAAAAGAATCTTGTCATCTTCTTTGTTGTAATCAGCAGTAACTTTTCCGCCTTTTTCAAGCTGTCCGAACAAAACTTCATCTACGAGCTGGCTCGCAATTTGGTCTTCAACAGTTCTTGCGATGTTTCGAGCTCCAAATTCGCGTGAATATCCTTTTTCTGTAAGGAAATCTGCACATCTGTCCGTAACTGTAAGGTGAACTTTCTTTGCAAGCATGAGTTCTGCGAGTTTTCCGATTTCTTTTTTGCATACTTTTTTTGCTACGGCGATGTCGAGCGAGTTGAACGGAATCACTGCATCTAAGCGGTTTCTAAATTCAGGAGGAAACTCTTTATTTACAGCTTCGAATAAAGATGCCTGCGAGTTTTTATTGCTCTGTGAACCAAATCCGATACCGCTACGTTCAAGTTCCCTTGCTCCTGCGTTGCTTGTCATGATTATTATGCATGAACGGAAATCAGCTTTGCGCCCCTGATTGTCTGTAAGCTGACCATAATCCATCACTTGCAAAAGCACGTTGTAAATATCTTCATGTGCTTTTTCAATTTCATCAAATAAAATGATTGAATGAGGATTTTTGCGGACGTCTCTTACAAGTTGCCCGCCTTCTTCAAAACCGACGTAACCCGGAGGCGAACCGACCAATCGGCTGACTGTGTGTTTTTCCTGATATTCACTCATGTCGTAGCGAAGCAGCGGTTCTTTGAGGACTTTAGCAAGGACTTTTGTCAATTCTGTCTTGCCGCATCCTGTAGGACCGACAAACAAAAAACAAGCTTCCGGGCGTTCGTGATTTCTAAAGCCTGCACGCGCCCTTTTTACCGCATTTGCAAGCGCTTCTATTGCACTGTCTTGTCCGTAAATATCTTTCCCGAGCTGATTTCCTATTGTTCTAAGTGCGTCCTTCTCATTGCCTTTTACGTTTTCCAGCGGAATCTTTGCGATTTTTGCTGTGATTTTTCGAATTGTGTCGGAAGAAACTGAAGAAACGAGTTTTTGCGGTGCGATGACTTTATCAGATGAAAGAACTTTATTGTGTCCTTTGAAACTCCCTGTCTGTTTGATATGCATATATGCGCCTGCTTCATCTATTATGTCGATAGCTTTGTCAGGCAGACGTCGTTCCGGCATTGTCTGAATAGAAAGTTTTACAGCTTCTTCTACTGCACCTGGCGAATACTTTACGTTGTGATGTTTTTCGTATTTTGGGAGGAGACCTTTTATGATTTTTACTGTTTCTTCAGATGTAGGTTCAACAATATCGATTTTTTGGAAACGACGAGCAAGAGCTCTGTCTTTTTCAAAATTTTTGCTGTATTCGTCGTATGTCGTAGAACCGATGAATTTAACTTCGCCTGTTGCAAGAACAGGTTTTAAAAGGTTTGCCGCATCAAGTTGCGAAGAGCCGTTTGTGCCTGCCCCTATAATCATGTGTATTTCATCTATGAACAAAATTGATTTTTTATTTTGTTTCAGTTCATCTAAAATAGAGTGAATTCTCTCTTCAAAATCTCCTCGGAATTTTGAGCCTGCGAGCAAAAGTCCCAAATCGAGCGAGTAAATCGTATAATCTTTCAGAATGTCAGGAACGTTTCCTTCTACAATCCGTTGCGCAAGCCCCTGCGTGATTGCGGTTTTACCGACTCCAGCATCTCCAACGTGGAGTGGATTGTTTTTTGTGCGGCGGCAGAGAACTTGGATTGTTCTTTCAATTTCGTCTTCGCGACCGACGAGGTTGTCGTAAACTCCATTTTTTGCGAGTTCCGTCATATTTATCGTAAAGCGTTTGAGCCCGCCAACGTTGTTAGAACTGTTTGGGTCAAATCCAGGTGTAGTTCCGTTTCCGCCGATTCCGGGCTGTCCGCTGAGCGGTTGACCTTTTTTGAGAGGACGGACGCGTGTGATGTTCTCCATCAATTTAAGCCTGTCAACACCGCTGACTTTTAAAAAATAAGAGCAGTAGTTTTTGCTTTCATCTATCATGCTCATCAAAATATCTGTGATATCAATTGTGTCTTGTTCGCTCGAAATGCAATGGAATACAGCACGGCTCATCACAGCTTGAAAACCTGCTGATTCAACAGGGCTTTTTAGAATTTCAGGGTTTGCGTTTTTTGAAATCACAGGCACTTTTGTCGCAAGAAAATCTGCTACATTTGAACGGAGTTCCTTTGTGTCGGAACCGCTGTTTGCCAAAAGCTGCTCGACAAATTCGTCTTTTATAGCAGTTGCAAGAACATGCTCGGGAGTAAAAAATTCATGGTGAAAATCTTTTGCAATCAGGAGAGATTCCGAGAGAATCCTGTTCAGCATTGTGCTTACTTTCATCTGTTTGATGAACCCCTGTTGTTTATTCTGTACGCTCATTCTTCTACTTCAACCCTCAGTGGAAATCCATTTTTTCGTGCAGCCTGAATTGCGAGGTTTGCCCGAGAGACTGCAATATCATAAGTGTAAGAGCCCGCAACCCCATATCCGGTTTCGTGGACTGAACGCATAATCTGTTCTGCCTCTTGATGAGATTTGTCAAAAATCGACACAAGAACATCTACAACAAAATCCATAGTTGTAAAGTCATCATTGTAAAAAACAACTTTGCGTTCAGGAGGAAGTTTGAAAGATGTATCTTCGGCTAATCTGTTGCCTGCATCGGAATATTGATTATTCAAATCACCCATACTCTAAATATAACATAAATCGAACTAAAAGGAAAATTCAATATAGAACATTATCGTGCGTTTTAAAGATGATTTGCACTAACTGCTTTGTAATCAAACTGTCATTGGTGTATAATCTTTTTATATGAGAAAGAAATTAAAATTTAAGTTTGAATTTGATGCGCCGGTTACAATCACTTTTGCTGCTGTTTCCCTGCTGATGTTTTTATCTGATACTTTTATTTTTAAAGGCAAGCTCGGAGTTTTTATGAAATCGTCAACTGCGGCTTCGGGTGAACTTCCATTTGTTGCGTCAAATTTTTCTTCATATCTCAGTTTTATATTGTATCCGTTTGTTTACACAAGCTGGGGAGTCCTTTTGACAAGTCTTGTTTTCATCCTTTTACTCGGTCCTGCTATGGAGCTGCGTTACGGTTCTGTCGTAATTGGAATCATGATGTTTGTCTCTGCGATTTTTTCCGGTGTCCTCAACGCCTGTTTTTGCAAAACAAGTTTGACAGGTTGTATTTCGATAGTTTTTATGATGTTTTTCCTAAATTCTTTTATGGAACTTTCGAGAAATAAAATCCCTCTTTCTTTTGTGATTGGATTTTGCCTTTTTATTTTGTATGAAGGGTTTGTCCAGGCAAATGGGATTGTTCAGATTATCATTTTGATTGCAGGCGGTTTGTGTGGAAGCCTGCTAGCGTTTCTCACTTCTCCAAGAGCAAAAGCGGAAAAAAGGAGAGCAGATTATATTGAAGAGTTAGACAGCAGAAGCCCTCGCAATAAAAAAAATAACCGTAATTCTGACGATGATGACGGAACTACGGTTATCGGAACATTGAAGTTCTAAATTATCTGTTTTTTTTGTATTTTTTACCTTTATCCGAAGATAGGTCTTACTCTGCTTACAGTGTCACAAGATGCCAACTTTGCGATTATTTCATCACTTACAAAGCCGTCAACATCGATTATGTTGTAAGCGATATCTCCGCGCGCCTGATTTATAAACGATGCGATGTTTAGTTTTGCATCGCCGAGTATAGACGTGAATTTAGAAATCATATCAGGGATATTTTTGTGGCATATACAAAGGCGAGTTCCGCCGGAAGGAATTGGATTTTCTGTAAGCGTCTTAGGGAAATTTACAGAATTTACGATATTCCCATTTTCAAGAAAATCTTTGAGTTCGCTGGCAGCCATGACAGCACAGTTGTCTTCTGCTTCAGGAGTTGAAGCTCCGATGTGCGGCAAGCATATAACATTTTTATGGTTGAGCAATTCTTCTGCAGCAAAGTCTGATACTAGGCAGCTAACTTTTCCGCTGTCGATTGCAGCGAGCACATCGGCATTGTTTACAAGCCCACCGCGTGCTATGTTTATGATTCGGACTCCGTTTTTCATATTTTTGATTGCGGCAGCGTTTATCATTCCTTTAGTGTCGTTTGTTTGTGGAACATGAATCGTGATATAATCTGCTTTTGCGTACACTGAGTCGAGCGTTTCTGCAAGTTTAATCTTTTTATCTAGAAATAAAGCTGATTTTACAGACAAAAACGGATCGTAACCGATTACCTCCATTCCAAAATGCTGAGCGAGGTTAGAAACCATTGCACCAATAGCCCCGAGCCCAATTACTCCAAGCGTTTTTCCCATCAGTTCCGGACCTACAAACTGGGATTTTCCTTTTTCGGCAATTGCAGGAATCTCATCACCTTTGCCTGCAAGTTCATTTGTCCACTTATTTGCATCGATAACTGGACGGCTTGCAAGAAGCAATGAAAGCATTACGAGCTCTTTTACTGCGTTGGCATTTGCACCTGGAGTGTTGAACACTACGATTCCTTTTTCTGAAAGTTCGGGAATCGGGATATTGTTTGTTCCTGCCCCTGCACGTGCAACTGCTTTTACATTGTCTGAAATCTGCATATCGTGCATTTCTGCAGAGCGAACGAGGATTGCGTCAGGATTGTTGATGTCTGTTGCAATTTCATAATTATCACGGTCAAGAACATTCAGTCCTATTGCAGCAATCTTATTTAAAGTTTGAATTTTGAAACTCATATCATATTCCTTAAAAATTATTTTATGTGAACAAGTGCAAGAAAACGCATGATATAAAAATCATATTTTTCAATGCAAAGCTGTGTTCAGCATTGTTTAAAATTACTTGTTTTCTTCAGCAAATTTCTTCATAAATTCAACGAGAGCCTTGACCCCGTCGAGTGTCATAGCATTGTAGATAGATGCGCGCATTCCGCCGACTAACCTGTGCCCTTTTAGATTTACAAGCCCTGCCGCTGTCGCTTCCTTTACAAATTTATCGTTTATCTCTTTTTCTTTTGCAATGCTTGCTTCATCGGTAGCACCGGTAGAATATTTTGTAAGGAAAGGCACGTTCATCAAAGATCTGCTTCCTTTTTGTGCAGTTGCATGATAGAAATCACTGTTGTCTAGGAAATTGTAAAGATAATCGGCTTTTTCAACATTGAGCTTGTGAATACCTGCAGCTCCACCTTTGCTTTCAACCCAATGCAAAACTTTTCCAAGCACATAGATTGTATAGCACGGAGGTGTGTTGTACATAGAACCGTTATCTGCGTGAGTTTTATACATAGACATCGTAGGAGTTCCCGCACGGCATTGCTCCGGTTCTGGAATTAAGTCTTCACGGATTATCACGAGCGTTACGCCGGCAGGGGCAAGATTTTTCTGAGCACCGGCAAAAAGAAGCCCGAACTTTGAAACGTCGAGCTCTTCAGAAAGGATGCAAGAAGATATGTCTGCTACAAGCGGGATGTTCCCAGTATCAGGAATATATTCGTAATGAGTTCCCATGATTGTATTGTTAAAACAGATGTAAGCGTAGTCGTAATCGCCCTCGATTTTGTCTACTTTTGGAATATACGAATATCCTTTATCTTTTGATGAAGCTATCACGTCAACTTCAACACCGAGATGCTTTGCTTCCTGAGCAGCTTTTTTTGCCCATACACCTGTTTCAATATACGCAGCTTTACCGGAGTGAATACCTAGATTTTCTGCAACCATCGCAAACTGCGTAGAGCCTCCTCCCTGCAAAAAAAGAACTTTGTAGTTTTCCGGGATTTTCATAAGCTTACGAACCATCGCTTCCGCATCTTCAATTATAGGCTCATATACATTTGAGCGGTGGCTCATTTCCATCACCGATTGCCCGGTTCCTTTGTAATCAAGCATCTCTGCTGCGCATTCTTTAAGAACTTCTTCCGGTAGGCAGCTAGGACCTGCACTAAAATTGTACACTCTACTCATTGTTATACCTCTTTGTTTTATTGAACCACACAGGCACCGCATAAAAATCAGCGGGACAGCGTGGAATCTATTTAATTAAATTTAGAGCGTTTATGATGGAAAGGTTTTCCACTTTTACTCCATTTGAAACCTTTATCACAACGTTCGTCATATTTACAATTCCTTTTATTCCAGAATCGACAAGCTTGTCTGCCATATTCTGAGCTGATTTATCGGCAACAGCTAGAATTGCGTATTCTATTTTTTCATGCTTTATAACCCTCGCCATATCGTCCGAAGGGTAAAGCGGAAAAATCGAACGCAAAATTTCGACTCTGTATAAGTTTGAATCGAAGCCGGCTTTGATGGAAAAATTGCTTTCTTCAAACAAGTTTTCATCGAGCAAGGCGGCACCAAGTCTTCCTAATCCAACAATGCATAGATTTTTTGATTCCAAACCGAGCAGTTTTTCTATAGAATCCCGTAAATCATTTGCATTGTAACCGTTTGAAACGCCTTGGACATTCAAACCGCACATTTTTTTTACCAGAAATAAATCATGTCGGATAAGCGAATCTTTCCAGCATGTTTTTTCACTTATTTCCGCTGATGTAATCCGTTTGTCTTGCCATTCTTTCAAAATCTGAAGCAGCTGAACGAGCCTTTTTTTAGTGGCTTCCGGTAAATCAGTTACAGTTTGCATTATAAATTTTAACCTCCGGCATCGTCAATTTGAAATAAGATGATAAAAGATAAAACAGAGTGAAATCATCGTAAAATTTGCTTTTTTTATTGATTATTGTTAAAAAAATAACAGTAAAGCTGAAATAAATCAACATCAGTTCGACAATCAGGCTTTGCGGGAAAATTTTTGTGGGAAAACATTTGCGCAAAACATCTATTGATATTGAAATGATATTGAAAACAGCTTTGCAGGGAATCACTTGTTGCAAAAGCTCTGTTGCATCTACATAGAGAGAAATCGTATCGAAATGATTTTAAACAAAAAAAAGAGAAATCGGGAAAAACTACGAAACCCGATCTCTCTCAAAAATTAGGAGGCTGAATTAATTATGCGCGTAAGCGACTGATATACTTGGAACAAGTTGAGTTTCAAAGTAAGCAGAAACTTGCTCGCTGAACAGCTGGTCGAGCATTTTTTGGTAAGATATTATCTTTCCAACGTAGTTCAAAGTAGACTGTGGAGTCTTATTTGAACGAACACGTCCCGTTCCTGCGTTATACATTGCAAGCGCAGAGACTTCGTTGCCGGCTGTATTTAAGCAAAATTTAAGATGCGTCATGCCGTATTTTGAGCTTATCGACGGATCAAAAAAATCTGCTTCTTTTAGTTGTGGGAAAGAGTTACTGTTCAACTGGAACAATCCTCTATCAAGCGTATTGTTAGAATTTCTATTGATTGCTTTTGTGTTGTAATTGCTTTCCGTATGAGCAAGCGCAAATGCGAGCGAAAGCGGAATATTATTTTTTTCAGCTTCTGTAAGGATTGCCTGAACGACACTTTTATCTCCGGCAATTTGAAAATAAAACCATTCGACAGCTGTTCTTGACAATGGTTGTCTGTAAAGCCTTAGACCGTCATCTACATTTTCCGACATCTTCAGTAAAGAAACTTCAGTAAAATAATCTCTAAAAGCTGCAGAAAGTTCTTCTTCGGTTTCTTCTGAAAGATCTGCAATCGTTATTTGAGGAGACTTAAATCTCTTATCAGGTGTTTCTTCATTTGGAAGCAAAAAATGCGTCAACAATCCCGCTGTAACAAGAAGAATGCTAAGAAAAGATACAGAGAAACATGTTTGTGCAAAACGATTTGCTTCTTTTTTACACTGCATAAAATATCCTTTTGTCTGTCTAAAGACAACGCGGGTATAATGCCACAAATGAAACAATTATGCAAGCGAATTTTGAAGAAAAATGATGAAAAAAATATGTTTTTATTGCAAATGCTGCGTTTTCTTGCGGTTAAGTACATGTATTGACTGTTCAATACAAAACAATCATATCTGACGGAATCTTTTCTGTTTTGCTGAAATAAACGTACTGTGCATGCTTTAGAGCAATCGTTTCCATAAAGTTTTTGATATCTTTAAGCTCGGATGGGAGTTCATAGCCTGCAACACTTACACAATCTTTTACACGGCGGGCAGCGTGATTATATGAGTTGATGAAGCGTTCAACTTGTTCTTGAGTTTGGAGAGGTTTGTCTACAATCGGAACAAGAATTGCAAAATCTCCCAAATCATCGAGTTTTTTGAGTTGTTCTCGGAGCAAGGAGAGGAATTCTTCATTATAAGAGTCTTCCTCAATTTCTACTGTGCTCCATGGTATTTCTATACGGCGGAAAGCCGACGTGTCGACAGCAGAATTGTCTGCAATTTTGTAGAGTTTGTTTGCTTTTACTGTGAAGACAGGAGTGAGTTTCATGTGAACCTCCATTCATGTTAAATAAAAACTGTCGGGGATGTTAGCCCGACAATTATTTGAGTAAAACCAAATATTATTTGGAAAAATCTATTCCGTTAAAATACGGATAACTTCAGCTTTATCTTGTGTGTCAAGAATTTCCTGACGTTTTTCAGGACTCTTAAAAAGAAGGCTTACTTCAGCGAGGAACTGAAGGTGAGGCCCTGTTTTATTCACTGGAGACAATGTCATGATAAAGATGCGGCATGGTTCCTGATCTAGAGAATCGAAATCTACAGGATTATCAGAAATTCCAATACAAGCAACCAAATCTTTTACAGTGTCTGTTTTCCCGTGAGGAATTGCGATTCCATGTTTCATTCCTGTTGACATTTTGCGTTCGCGGTCCAATACACATTCGCGTGCAGCAGCTTTGTCTGTTACTTTTCCGGCTTTATACAAGACGTCGAGCATTTCGTCAACGATTTCTTCTTTTGTTGTGCCTTTTAAATGAAGGTCTACTGTGTCTGTAGTTAATACTGTTCTTAAGTCCATAATGTAAATGTTATTTCCACTTGCGAAAATTGTCAAGTAGAAAAATCCCCTAAGTGCTTAAAATATCGGTATAAGTGCGATTGTGTTGTGTGTTCCAAAGCTATCGATTTTGCAAGAGGCGTGAAACATTTTCGTGAAACAAAGAATTGTGGATAAAGTGTGGACAAATTGTAGGTTATTTTTCGGTTTTGAATTATCAAAAATAAAAATGTAGGTTATTTTGTTAATGTACACTAAAAAAAATTAAGTAGCAGTAAAGTTGTTGTTTGTAAATATATATACTGTAATGAAATACAAAGTTTTTTGATAAATTCTTAAAAAGATGAAAAAAAAACGATAAAATCTATTGACATGTCATTTTGACACATTTTTAGCATAAATGATGTGGATAACTTGTGCGTAAATTGTGTGCAACTTGTGTATAAATACGAAATTTCTGTGAATTAATGCAGTATCTTTATGTGTGATATTAAAGATAAAAAAAAATCCAGTCTGAAACTTTATTCAAACTGGATTCTAAATCTACCGGTGCAATTTAGCCTAGAGAAACTTCTCCGTCTTCACTTATTGCAAGTATGGAACGGCAACCCGAACACCTGAAACGACCGGCTTTTGTAGCGCGCAACCTCTTATTGCAAACAGGGCAAGTGATTATGATTGGAAATAAAGAAGCTTCCGTAGTGCTCGCTGCGCTGTTAAAAAATGCAATAGCTTCATCAGCGGAATTCTTGATGTTAAAGAATTGTGAAAATCCGAGAAGCTGAAAAACTTCATACACTTTAGGTTGGATTTCAAGGAGGACAATATCTCCGCCCTTTGGCTTAAGAATCTTGAGAAAAACTGTAAACGACCCAATTCCTGTTGATGAAACGTAGCTCAGCGAAGAGCAATTAAAAATTAAGTTCACAAAGCCTGCTTCAATCGCTTTTGTAATCTGCTTTTGGAAAAAAATGGAATTGTATGTGTCAATATACCCTGTAAGGTATACAAAAAGTCCGCGATTAACTTTTTCAGCTTTTCTTAGAGTTATAGTGAGACTATCATCTTTTTCTGAATCAAAACCCGGAACTATTGCGTTGTTATCCATAAAAAATCCTATCTATATTTCTGATATTATATATAACAAATGACTTTTATGTCAAACCGATTATCGGCAATGAAGTATATTTTCTACATTTAGTTTTAATTAAATATTATTTATTTATTTGACGATAATAGAAATATGAAGAAAGCGTTAAATTTATTTGGAATGTATTTTCTCTTTTTTATCAGTGGTACAATAGCTATTGCAATTATTTATTCATTTTATATCAATATACAAAACTATGTTGCAGGCTCTGAAATAAAATTCTTTTCTAATGTTGATATGGTTAATTCTTTGTTCACAGCTTTGTATTACATGATTATCCTTATATGTCCGCTTGTTTCGTATTACAGAATCAGGCACCCCGGTGGAATATGGCAGTTTATTTTTTATGTTCTGATTTGTCTTATAACATGGGTTGTCCTACTGCCTTGTCTTTATTTTGCTGAAGATTTTTGTTATAAACGCTTGCCGCATCAGACTAAGGAAGTGACACTTTCTAAAAACTATTTCCGTCAGTTAGATAACAAGATTTACTATCTTATAGATGATTTTAATATTTCCGAAGCTGATTCAAAAACCGAAGAGACAACTGCTGTCATCATTGATACAGATGAGAACGGTAAAGTTAAATACAAAAATATTAAAAATGATAAATTGCTTGATTTAATAAAAAAAGCTGCACCTTATAATGAATTGCTGGTTAAAGAAACTTTTAGTTATGATGGAATTCATCTTCCTGTAGACGTAAAAGCTATCATCAAAGCCGGACGAAAAAATCTCAAAAGCGGAATCACTTATTTTGCAGCTTTTCTTTCTATAGGTTTTATCATAAGTTCTCTTTACAGCCTTACAAGTTTTTTTAGCTGGAAGCTTTTGAATGCCGTTCTGCTGTTCTTTATGACTGTAATAATTCTTGTTGTAAATTCTCTATATTATTTGAGTTTTTTTAATAAAATCATCGTGAGAATTTCAGACAATGGATTTTTCGCTCTGCTTTCAAAGTTTACAAACGATCCGTTTATTTTTATTGTCAACTGCGCTTTTATGCTGCTGTTTATCATAGTCGGGCTTGTGCGTTTCTTTGTCAGCCTTCACAGAAAAAATGCAATATAGGAGAAAGTAGATATGAAAAAAATTTTGGGCATTTTATCTTTCTTCCTTGTGTTAGGGGTGATTTTTTGTATTTCAATCGGGTTTGTAAAAGGCATTCCTATTTCTGTTCCCACAAAATCTGCTTTTGTTTATAAATTATTTACAGGATTGGAATATTTTTTAATTTATATTCCTGTGATAACTATTACCGGGTTTGTTGTAAGCTGTGCAGTATATTTTGGTCGCAATCCTGAAGGCAGTACATCTCGTTTTTCAAAAGCAATGGTTGAGCGCTATAAAAGCGTGATGATTTCTTCAATAGTAATTGTTTTTGTGCTTTCAATTTCAACTGAAGTTTTGGGAGTTTTTATAGGGCAAAAGAAGCAGAACATCATAAACAGACCGAAACTCATAAATGAATACATAAAAGTCGGCAACAACCTTTTCGATAACGGCTACTATGAACGGGCAATGCTTTATGGTGATGCAGCATTAAAACTAGACCCGAATTCCGTCGAGGCGTCAAGTTTAAAAGATAAAGCCGATGTAGAATTAACGCGTGCGAAAAACAGCAATATCCGCATCAAACTTTACGAATCTGTTGAAGAGGCGGAAAAAGTTGACCGCGTTCGGATTGAGCCGGGGCAATTAAAAGAAGTGTACGAATATTATCAAAAGTCTAAAGAAGCGTTTGATAAAAAGCAGTGGTTCAACGCTCACTATTTTGCAGAACTTGGAATAAAACTCGCTTCTCCGAAAGACCCTAACTTTGAAGAATTGAAAAAGCTTTCAACAGCAGCGTGGAACAATCTCACTGAATATCACAATCTTGAAAAAACTCGAGACCAGAAGCTTTTTGATATGAAATACAAAGGATATTTGGCACTTGTCGAAAAAAATGATTTGAAAGCGTATTATATTTTCCGAGAGCTCTATCAGTCGTCACGCGAATTTCAGTCAGACCCTGATGTTGTATTTTATCTTAAGATCGCAGAAAACCGTATAAACGAACGATTCTTTTTTATAGATGAAACTCTGGAGCTTGAAAGTTTTGAAAATGCCAACGATGTCCACTTTGTCTGCAATTATAAGGACGGTTCACGCGATATAATTTATTTTAAGGGCATGACAGCTGTTGAAGGAACAGGTGATTCGATTCAGTATCTTCGCAGCTTGACAATCGAGTCTATAAACAGAAACGGCGAATTATTTAGGACGATGAATGTTCCTTATGCAAAAGTGTTGCCTGTTTCTGTGAACACGTTGACTCCAAATACAAAACAACTTATGGGAATTGATGAAAAAATAAAAAAAGTTCCTTACTTAATGTTTAAATCGGTTGAACGCGATAAACCCGGAAAAACGATAGAACCGCAGTATATTTATGCAAATGGTGAAACTTCTTCAAATCCGGATTACATGCTCCTTTCAATATCTTATGATGATCTTTTAATGCTTGAGCACAATTCGGGTAATCCGCAAAATATGCAACTTTTGACACTGATAAACGCTGCTTTTAAAGCCGACTCTCACGGTTTTTGCGGGCAAATCTATAGTCATATAATGATGAACAGGCTCTTTTATCCATTTTGGATTTTGATTCTGTTTGTTCTTCTGGCATCTTTGGCGTGGAACAATAGAATTGAGCAAAATCAATATGTCAAGTTTTCGTGGGCGTTCGGATTTGTACCGGTCCTTGCAATTTCTTCTGTTTTTTATAAGATGTCGCTGTTTGTCTTCAAAATATTAAACTATGTTTTACTTTGCGGATTCGGAATTGCGCGGGGGATGATTGCGGGAACAGTATTTTACACGCTTGTTTTGATTTTTGCTTCAATACTGTTCCTCGCAAGATGTTCCAGAAAATGATTAAGAAAAACTAGAATTTATATCCGCAAAATACCTGAAATCCTATCTGGTCGGTAGCTTTTTGAAATTTATATTTTGCATCTTTTGAGAATAAGGCTCTTGCGGAGTTATGCAATCCTAATCCATAAAAGAAAGTGTGATTTTTTTTGTGTGAAATGATGAAATCAACCGACACTTGATTGTAAAGATGAAATAAAAAGCCGAATTTCGTAAGAAATTGTAAATCAAAATTTGCATCTTCAGATTGATATAACGAGACTGAAGCCCCACCCTGACCGCAGATGTTTGCTCCCCAAGCGTTCCAGCCGACATCGCCTCCTATAAGCCAGTGCAGTCTGTTTTCCGACGGAAATTCAAAAATGTAAGATAAAGAACCGCCTTCCGCATGAAAAGGGAACAGATGAAAACCGTCCGTAAATGTAGGCGCGTTTTCTTCCGCGTATACGCTGAAGACATCTTTGTCCAATGAAAACTGAATCCTGTGTTCCGCAAATAAAGAACAGGACAGTATAAAAAGTGCTGATAAAAAAATTATTTTTTTCATAAAAATTCCTCACTCATAAATATAGATTTATTGATAATGTTCCTAGAACATTATTTATTAGAATAGGCTGCGACTAATTTTGTTTGCATAGAATTTGCAATCTCTGCAGGAAAAACTTGGAATCCGGCAGACATATCGTAGCTTCTGTCTAAATATCGCCAGCTTTGCCATACCAAAGCAGAGCAGTATATTAGAGATCTGCTTTCTTTTGATAAAATCCCATAACCGATTCCCATAGAGTTTTCTGCATAATCGGCTGCAGCTCCATAGTCATTTTTCATTATTTCTGCATGACAACAATAGAGCCCCTAAACTTAAAACAAATAAAATTGTTTTAGTTAATTTTTTTTTCATAAAAGTCTCTTTTTTCCCGACACCGTCCGCATGTATTTTTTGTAACAGAGAGCGTATTTTTTTTCTATAAAGTACCACTGCGATATATATCTGTCAATGTTTTTTTTCGAAGTATTTTTTAAAAGTGTTCAGGCAATCCGCAATTCTTTTTGACGCTGATTTTCAAAAGCGGCTTTTCAATCATGTGCTATTGCTCTAAATCATCTATAGAATTATAATAAATCGTTATTTTCTTTATTTTCTTTTAGAAGGTTTTATATGACTTTAGAAATGCTCGATAAGGCTGTTCGCCGTGTTCCAGACTTTCCGAAACAGGGTATTCTTTTTTATGACATAACAGGCATATTGGTCAATCCTGATGCACTTAAATTTGTCATTGAGCAGATGGTTGAAAAATATAAAGATGTCGGAATTGATGCCGTTGCAGGTGTTGAAAGCCGCGGATTTATCTTTGCAGCTCCGTTGGCAGAAAGGCTAGGCATTCCTCTTGTTTTAATTCGCAAAAAAGGCAAATTGCCAGGAGATACATATAAGTGCAGCTATTCTCTTGAATACGGAACTGCGACAATAGAAATTCACAAGTCCGATGTACAAAAAGGTCAGCGTTTTCTTGTTGTAGACGATTTGATTGCAACAGGCGGTACGCTAGAGGCGTCTAAAAACCTGATTGAGCAGGGCGGCGGCAAAGTTTCCGACTTTTTTGGTGTGATTGGACTTCCGTTTTTGAATTATGAAAAAGTCCTCGCGCCGGCAAAGGTGACTACGCTTTTAAATTATGACGTGGAGTAAAACTTATAATAAGGAATTCTTATGATTAAACTGCCATCAAAATATAAATCGATTTTAAATACGCAAGAAACAGAACATGCGATTGTAGCTATAAAAGATTTTTTTCAGCTTGCGCTGAGTACGGAACTCAATTTAACTCGCGTAACTGCTCCTCTTTTTGTAAGTGCAGGACAGGGAATCAACGACGATTTGAACGGAGTTGAGCGCCCGGTGAGTTTTCCTGTAAAAGCTTTGAATGATCAACGGATGGAAATTGTGCAATCGCTTGCAAAATGGAAGAGATTGAAAGTTACAGACCTTGCACTTGAGCCTGGATTCGGTATCTACACAGATATGAATGCCCTTCGTCCTGATGAAGACCTTGACCCTATTCATTCAATTTATGTTGATCAGTGGGACTGGGAGATGGCAATCGACCCTAACGATAGAACTGTTTATTATCTTCATGAAATAGTAAAAAAAGTTTACCGCTGTCTACAGCGAACAGAATTTTTTCTTTACGATCGTTATCCGTCTATAAAACCTGTTCTTCCAAAAGATATCAAAATTTTGTATGCAGACGACTTGCAGAAAAAATATCCGAAGTTGACTCCAAAAGAGCGCGAAGATAAAGTTACAAAAGAATACGGTGCGGTTTTTATCACAGGAATCGGTGGAAAACTTCATGACGGGACAATCCATGATGGGCGAGCTCCAGACTATGATGACTGGATTACAGAGAGCGGGGACGGTCACCGTGGATTGAACGGCGACATCCTCGTATGGGATTCTCTGCTTGACTGCGCTTTGGAACTTTCATCGATGGGTATTCGCGTAAGCCCTGAAAGTCTTAAAGCTCAGCTCCAAGAACGCGATATGATGGAAAAAACAAAGTTTAAATTTCATTCAAAACTTTTGAAAGGAGAGCTCTCTCAGACTCTCGGCGGCGGAATTGGACAGTCAAGGCTCTGCATGTTCCTTCTTCGCAAAGTTCACATCGGTGAAACTCAAGTCAGTGTTTGGACAGACGAAATCAAGGAAGATTGCAAAAAGCGTGGAATCGTTTTATTGTAAAGCTTGATGAAGAACGAATACAAATTCGGATTGGAAGAGCTTGAATCTCAGATTTTAACTCTTTCCGAAAAAAAAATAACAGAGCTCACAATTGTTGACGAAAGGGTTGCCAAAAATAAGCAGCTTCTTTTGCGATTGATAAATCTTATTGAAAAACATGCACAAGATGTATTTGTCTCTTTTCTTGTAGATGCAAGCGTTATTGACCGCGAAGTCGCCGCTGCAGCATCTCGCATTTTCTGCTCTCTTGAAATTCCGTTTGAATGTACAGAAAAAGGCGGAAAAATTCTGTTCGATCGAAAATTTTACGCAAATAAATCGAAAATTTTGAACGATGCCGGGATTGTTTTCGGTTTTGACATCACCTATGCAGTATCTGTCGGCGACACGTTGAAATCGTTTATGGAGCGTCTTGATTTTGCCGTTCAACAATATCCGAATCACATAGATTTTCCTCAGACAGAGGTCCGTTATTCTGACATTAAAGATAAATATATTGAATCGATTGAGCCGAAAGTCACAGGTCTGTTTTCGGCAAACGACATACGTTATTGCAGGGACGTTTCTTTTGCGTGCAGAACTTTTTATTCAAATGGACGAGCAGTTCCGTGGTTTCTTTCTGTGCTGAAACCGCTGCGCATTCACCCTTCAAGTTTTTTTGCCGATTTTGCAGAATGGCAGCGATGTAACAACTGTGATTATAAAAGCGGGTTTGTTCCCGAAAATGAAAATCACAAATCAATAGAAAGAATGCAGTTGCTTTTTCTTGATGAAAAGTACGAAGAAAAACATTGCCACAACCTTTTGACGCTTGTCAACGATATTGTAAGGTTGAACGGAGCGATGGCAAGACTTGCGGGCGAAAATGAAAAATCTACGGTGGAAACTTCTTACAATCCTGACGACATTTTTGGCCCTGAATCATTTGACATAGCTTCTTTTTCGGAAAATGTCTGCATGGAGCAATGCAAAGTCAACATTTTTTTTAACGGCGAATTTCCTGATTACGAAGTTCAAGGGAATTTGTAAAACGGTGCGTGCGTGCGCGATAGAAGATTCAATATGATTTGCATTTTTTTTGATTATGAATAAAAAATTTTCGTTCAGCACATCTGAAAAAATAAGACTTGATGAATTTTTGCGGAGGGAATTACCGCTTGCGTTGAACAACTCACCGTCCGATTCTAAAATCTCAAATTCAAAAATTCGCAGATTGATTATGTCCGGTTCAGTCTCTGTTGATGGCAGACAGATTATGCGTCCTGCTTTTGAGCTGCACGGCAATACCAATTTGTCAGTAAACTTTGACAGTGAAAAGTTTTTTTTTGAAAAACAACCTGACGATGTCGAGTTTGAATTGTCGGACAAAGATGTTTTGTTTGAAGATGAAAATCTTATATTTATAGACAAGCCGGCGATGTTTCCAACAGAACAGACAATCACGGGAAATAGAGCAAATCTCCACGACGAAGTTGTCAGCTATCTTTGGAAACGGAACTGCTCTTTGAGGAATCCTCCTTATGTCGGAATTATGCACCGCCTTGACCGCGAGACCAGCGGAGTGATTTTGTTTACAAAAAATAGAATCATCAATAAAGAAGTTTCCGCTGTCTTTCAGTCGCACGATTTCACAAAAGAATATTTTGCTGTTGTCGAAAAAAAGCTTTGCAAAAATAGTGAAAAACTTAAAACTCTTTTTTGCAAAGTTGGAGACGCCATTACTGTAGAAAAATTTATTGGCCGGGTCAGTGGAAAATCTCAGACAGGAAAATGGGGCAGTTTGAAGGAGACGAGGGGCGGTCAATATTCAAAAACGAATTTTAAAATCCTCAAAGAATGCAAAATTGAAGGGAAAGATTGTTTTCTCATTGAATGCAGCTTATTTACCGGACGGACTCATCAAATTCGCGTTCACTTGAGTGAAGAAGGAATGCCTATTCTCGGCGATAATCTTTACGGCGGCAGCTCTGCAAAAAGGATGTATCTTCATGCAGCTCGTCTGTCGGCAAATTCAGGTGAACTTAATTTTGATGTTCGTTCCCCTGTTGACTGGTGATTTCTGTTTATGTTCTGTACGGCAAGGCAATTGTTATGAAGAGTATAATTTGGTAAAATAAATTATAATTTTTTTATAAAAAGAAGGTATTACAATGTCATTTGTAGATGAATTGCTCAAAAAAGCAAAAGGTATCGGTAAAACTATAGTTTTGTGCGAAGGAGAAGACAGACGAGTTGTAGATGCTGCCTCAAAAATTGTAAAAGAAGGAATCGCGAAAATTATTCTTATCGGTTCTGATGAAGACATTAAAGCAAGTGGTTCAAATGCAGATTTGAGTGGAGTAAAAATTATTGATCCTGCTAAAGACTCTAACGCAGACAAATATGCAGAGATTCTTTACAAAGCTCGCGAAGGAAAAATCAACAAAAAGACAAATGAGCCTGAATATGCCGATGTTGCGGCTGCAAAAGCTGCTATCTTAAAAGATCACACAATGTACGGGGCTCTTATCCTTAAAGCAGGAGATGCTGACGGTTTTGTATCAGGTGCATGCCATTCAACAGCAAATACATTGCGTCCTGGTTTACAGGTAATAAAAACTGCGCCAGGATTCAACACTGTTTCTTCTTGTTTTATCATGGTTGCTCCTGAACATGGCAATAAATACGTTCCTGATGGAGTTGCTGTTTTTGGTGACTGTGCTATAAATATTGAACCGACAGCAGAACAGCTGGCAGATATCGCAATCGCTTCCGCATATACTGCAAAGAAGATTGCAGGAATTGATCCGCGTATAGCAATGCTTTCTTTCTCTACAAAAGGTTCAGGAAACGATGCAAAATTCTATGATACTGTGACAAAAGTTCAAAAAGCGACGGAACTCGCAAAAGCGGCTCGTCCAGATTTGGAATTGGATGGAGAATTGCAGTTTGACGCGGCAGTTTCCCCTGAGGTAGGAGAACTCAAAGCTCCAGGAAGCAAAGTTGCGGGTCATGCGAATACATTTATCTTCCCGAATATCAACGCAGGCAATATCGGTTATAAAATTTGCCAGCGCATGGGTGGCTGGATGGCGATTGGTCCTGTATGTCAGGGTTTTGCAAAACCGTTGAACGATTTGAGCCGCGGCTGCAACGTAGATGATATCGTAGCGACAGTTGCTGTAACTGCCTTGCAGGCTTAATTAATATTTTATTGAGGTAGTTAATGGCACAGCGAAGAGTTGTAGTTACAGGCTTAGGATGCGTTTCGTCTGTTGGAAACAACGTAAATGACAGCTGGAACGCTGTAAAAAATGGCAAAAGTGGAATAGCGAATATTACTCTTTTTGATGCATCCAAACACCTTGTTCGTATTGCCGGAGAAGTAAAAGATTTTGATATAAACAATTACGATATTGACCGTAAAATGGCAAGAAAAATCAGCCGTGTTGGAAAATTTCTACTTGGGGCAAGCATTGAAGCCGTAAATGATTCCGGTTACACTGCTGAAACAATTGGAAAAGAAAATACAGGAATCATAACAGGGGTAGGAATCGGAATATCTGAAGAATGCGATAACGCATATAGTAAGTATTATGACCCGAATTGCGGCGTAAACAGAATCCCTCCGTTGACCGCTCCTTTTATTTTGAACAATGAGCCGTCAGCCGGTGTCGCAATGCACTTTGGAATTCACGGGTCTGCATGGACTCTTTCGACAGCTTGTGCTTCCGGAACAGATGCTCTTGGGCTTGCGCTAGATATGATACGAATTGGGCGCATGGATGTGTGTCTTGCAGGCGGTGTCGATGCAAATGTAACAGGGTTTGATATTGGCTGTTACCAAGCACTTTCCGCACTTACGACAAAGTTCAACGATAATCCAAAAAAAGCAAGCAGACCGTTTGACCGTGACCGCAGCGGTTTTGTGATGGCGGAAGGTGCGGCTGTTCTTATTCTTGAAGAATACGAGCATGCAAAAAAGCGCGGTGCACACATCTATGCAGAATTAGCCGGCTATGGCGGAAGTTCAGATGCCTATCATATTACAGCTCCGTGTCCTGATGGGGCAGGTGGAGTTCTTGCAATGAAAAAGGCGTTTGCAGATGCGGGAATGACTCCTGAAGATATTCAGTATTACAACGCACACGGAACTTCAACTGTTGCAAACGATGTTTCAGAAACAATAATGCTGAAATCGGTTTTTGGGAAACATGCATATAAACTTCACATATCTTCAACAAAAAGTGAAACAGGTCATCTTGTTGGGGCGGCAGGAGCAATTGAAGCGATTTTTTGTATCAAAGCTCTTGAAGATAATTTTGTTCCGCCAACAATCAATCTTGATAACCCTGATGTTGAGCATGGCTGTGATCTTGATTACACGCCAAACAAAGGAGTTGAATGTGAATTGAATGCAGTCGCAAGCTGTTCACTTGGATTTGGCGGACACAACGGCTGTGTCATATTTAAGAAAATTTAATATAGTAAATCTAAAACTGCTTTTGCATTTTTTTTACTGAGTTGTTTGCGTCGCAAACTTGTTATAAACAGCACATTTTTATTTCATAAATGTGCTTAAATTCGAATCGAAATTATTTCGATTTATTTTTTTTGGGAGTATAAAATGATTATTAAACCAATGGTTCGTTCAAACATGTGTCTCAACGCTCACCCAATCGGATGTGCTAGAGATGTAGAAAATCAGATTGCTTATGTAAAATCACAGAAAGTAAAACGCGGAACAAAATCTTTGAAAGAAGGCGGAGATGGTCCTAAATTTGTACTGGTTTTAGGATGTTCTACAGGTTATGGACTTGCAAGTCGAATTTCGGCAGCTTTTGAATATGGCGCAGACACAATCGGAGTTTCTTTTGAAAAAGCCGGTACGGAAACAAAAAGCGGCACTCCAGGCTGGTACAACAACCTTGCTTTTGACCGCGCAGCAAAAAAAGATGGACTTTGGTCAGAGACATTCAGTGCAGATGCTTTTAGTCACGAAACACGCAAGATGATTATTGACGAAGCTAGAAAACACGGAAAGAAATTTGACTTGATAGTTTATTCATTGGCATCTCCTGTTCGTTCAGATCCTGATAAAATTGACCCAAACAGTCCGGAAGGAAATCATATTCTATATAAATCTGTCATAAAGCCGATTGGAAAAACTTATGCAGGAAAAGGAATTGACATTCTTACAGATACTTTGAAAGAATCGGCAGCTGAACCTGCAAATGAAGAAGAGATTGCAAACACTGTAAAAGTTATGGGTGGTGAAGACTGGCAGTTGTGGATAGATCAGCTTTTTGATGCCGGAGTTCTTTCCGAAGGTTGCCGCACAGTCGCATATTCATACATAGGTCCTGAGTTGAGCCACGCAATTTACCGTGACGGAACAATCGGTCAGGCTAAAAAACATTTGGAAGCGACAGCTCATTCACTGAATGAAAAACTTTCAAAAGAATTGAACGGTGCTGCTTACGTTTCTGTAAATAAAGGGCTCGTCACACGTTCGTCTGCAGTTATCCCTATCATCTCTTTGTATCTTTCAATACTGTTCAAAGTTATGAAGGCAAAGGGAACTCACGAAGGATGTATTGAGCAGATGGAACGACTGTTTGCCGAACGCCTTTACACAGGTGAAAATTCCTCAGCAGGAAAAGTTCCTGTAGATTCCGAAAACCGCATCCGCGTTGACGATTTAGAAATGCAACCTGATGTTCAAGCCGAAGTCGACAGATTGATGGCGAAAGTTACAGATGAAAACATTGCTGAAATTTGCGATCTCAAAGGCTACAAACACGACTTTTACGCTACAAACGGTTTTGATGTTGAAGGCGTAGATTATTCGGCAGATGTTGCAAGAATGGACCGGATTTAAGTTTGTTGTTTATCATCTGATGGCGAGAATGCGTTCTTGGTTGCACTTTTGCGCCTGTTGACAGCACATTTGCGCCATTTGTAGCATATTTGCGCCTGTTGTAACACTCTGTGAAATCTATTAAAATTAATAAAAATTTCACGGAGTATTACGATGCTGGACGGCCGTCATTTAATTCAGCCTGATGATTTAACAGTTTTCGAAATTGAAGAAATTTGTTCGTTGGCAGAACAGATTATTGTTGATCCTAAATCATTTCAAGATGTGTGTCGTGGGAAAATTCTTGCGACACTTTTTTTTGAGCCGAGCACTAGAACTCGTCTTTCGTTTGAGGCGGCAATGCTCCGTTTAGGCGGCTCAGTAGAAGGCTTTTCAGATGCGGACAGCACTTCGGCATCAAAAGGAGAAACACTTGCAGATACAATCAGGGTAGTTTCAAGCTATGCAGATGTAATCGCAATGCGTACTCCAAAAGAAGGAGCTGCTCTGCTCGCAAGCAAGTATTCGTTGTGCCCAATCATAAATGCGGGCGACGGCGGTCACTATCACCCGACACAGACTTTGACAGACCTTGTCACAATCAGGCGGCTTTTAGGAGGGCTTGAAAATCTCACAGTCGGTTTTTGCGGTGATTTAAAATTCGGGCGAACAGTTCACTCGCTCGCCGAAGCTCTTCGCCATTTTAAGGGCAACAGATTTATCTTCATCAGCCCAAAAGAGCTCACAGTCCCTGATTATCTGATTGCAAATGTCCTTGAGCCTGCCGGAATAAAATATGAAATAGTTGAAAGCCTTGATGCTGTTATTGACCAGCTCGATATTCTCTACATGACACGAGTTCAAAAAGAACGCTTTTTTAATGAACAGGATTATATTCGTCTTAAAGACAGTTATATCCTTGACAAAGAAAAAATGAAGGCGGCAAAGAGAAAAATGATTGTGCTTCATCCGCTTCCGCGTGTCAATGAAATCACGCCTGAAGTTGATGATGATCCACGTGCTGCATACTTCAAACAAGTCAAGTACGGAATGTATGCGAGAATGGCTTTGATAGCAAAACTTACAGGAAGTTTATAAAAAATCATGCCGATAGCGCAGAATTTTTATGGGAGAATAAAATGTTAAACGTAAACACAATCAAAAACGGTCTTGTAATCGACCATATTCGGGCTGGTAGCGGCTGGGAAATTTACCAGTGGCTTGGTTTGAACAAATCGCATTTTACATCCTGCTTGATTCAAAATGTTCAATCGCAAAAATCCGGGAAAAAAGATATCATAAAAGTTGACAACATCATAAACATCGATTATTCAGTGCTCGGTTTTATAGATCCTGATATATGCGTAAACGTCATTGAAAACGAAAAAATTGTTCGAAAAATCAACATGGAATTGCCTGCCCGAGTTCAAGGAGTTTTCAACTGTAAAAACCCGCGCTGCATAACACAAACTGAACATTATGTAAAACCTACTTTTATCCTTGCTGACAGAGCAAAGTGCTTGTATAGATGCGAATACTGCGACACATTGTATGTTGCAGGCGGCGAAAAATCTAAAAACTAAAACGGCTTGTTTTTGTGAAAACTGGAGGTGCATGATGAAAGCAATATTGATTTATAACGCTCGTCTTCTTGATGAATCTATGGACACACCCGGCGCCGTCCTTTTGATCGACAGCAAAATTCGTTCTGTATTTCAAGGATATTATACAACTTCTGGAACTCTCGAAAAAATAGCCCGTGCAGTGATGGATGAAGACGGTCTCGATGAAACAACTAAACTTGAACTTTACAATGCACGCGGGCTCTCCGTTACTCCGGCATTTATAGATATGCATGTCCACATGCGTTACCCGGGACAGACTCAAAAAGAAGATTTACAGAGCGGACTTCACGCGGCGGCTTCCGGTGGATTTGGAACAGTTGTCGCTATGCCTAACACAAATCCTGTAGTTTCTTCTATTGATTTGGCAATGAAAATTGAACGAGAGGCTGTCGCTATAGGTCTTACACATCTTTTTCAGACAGTCAGCATTACAAAAGATTTTGGCGGAACAGACACTTCACACCTTGATTTTATTGAAAAAAAATATGTTCCTGTAATCACTGAAGACGGTCATGATGTGTTGTCTGCATCTGTGATGCTTGACGGAATGACAAAAGCGGCAGAAAAAGGTGTGATAGTCAGCTGCCATTCCGAAGATAACACGCTCGCTCTCGATGCAATACCGTTCCGTAAGCAGGCACTTGATACAATGAAAGAGATTGGACTTTCAGCGTGGGGGACTTCAGATTCTGATTTTGATGAAGACGATGATGAAAATGCCGAAGCGATAAATCAGATTGATTTGAACCTGACAAAAGCAAACGATATTTTAGCGCTGGCGGAAGATTTAGCAACCGAGAGAAATATCATGCTTGCAAAAGAAGCAGGATGCCATGTCCATATTGCGCACGTGAGTACAGTCGGAGCAATCAATGCAATCCGCGTTGCAAAAGAACAGCTTTTAGATGAGCGTGCAGACTACAATGCAGACGAAGCCGACGCCGCTTATCAAGCTTTTGAAGACGGAAAACATTTTTTTCCGGTTGAAAGGGCTTCCGGCGGATTTGATATAACATGTGAAGTTACGCCTCATCATCTGGCTTTGTGTGGAACAGACGAGCCTTACATTCGCGCTCTCGTGAATCCGCCTTTGAGAAGTGAGGATGACAGAGTCGCCTTGCTGGAAGCATTGCGTGACGGAACTGTCGACGTAATTTCAACAGACCACGCGCCGCATACCATCGAAGATAAAGCTTCAGGCGCCCCGGGATTCACAGGGCTTGAAACAGCATTTGCTGTTTGCAACAGCGTTTTGGTAAAAGACTGCCAGTTCAGTCCAAAAAGGCTCAGTCAGTTGATGTCTGCAAACCCCGCTCGTATTTTAGGACTGCAAAAAGGTTTATTAAAGCCTGGATACGACGCAGATATTGCAATTGTAGATTCCGAAGAGCAATGGACAGTAGACACTTCTCTGTTTTACAGCAAAGGAAAAGCTAGTCCGTTTCAAGGGAAAACGCTTACCGGCTATGTAAGAGGTCTGTTTATTGATGGACGCCTCGTGGTTGAAAGATAGAGCTAATTGCGTACAAATTCAGCTTTATTGCCGACTTCATCGTCAACGATTAATTTTCCATCTTTTTGAGAATATTTTGCCGGCTTGACATGCAGTTTTAAAAATGAATCACCATCATCATCTGCTGATGAAAAATCATGAAGAGTTCCATTTTTTAGATAATTCACAGGTTCAAAAATTATTTTTTTTGACGATAAAGAAAAATTACCGTTTATGACATATTCTGAGTCTGAAGATTTTAAAGAATTCAAAATCTCTTGTTTTTGTTCGTCCGAAAACAGATTTTCATATTCTTCAATGTATTCGATTTTATTAAAAGCTTGTGAAATTGTCTTTGAAAAACTGCCGTCTTCATTGAACAAATATTTTATCTTTTGTTTCATAAAAAAATGTGCAAAAACAGAAGTCGGGTCTTCTTTATCATAAAACAATTCTGTCTTTACAGTTCTGTTTAAGTTCCATTCCCCCATCAAAAATGATGGATCTTCGGCTTTGCACGAAAAAAAAGCAAATAAATTTGACGAAATTAAAACGATGGCAAAAAAATATCTAAAAACTTTCATCTAAAAATACACCCTCAGATTTGTTAATTTTCTTTTGAATTTGTTTAAATCAATAAATGCAGAAAATCCGTCATCGTCAAAAATATGCAATGACAAAGGAACTTCTGATTTTATAATTTTCACCGTCTCGTTTTCAGTTAGTTCAGATTGCAGTCTGATTAAAACAGAAGATTTTTTGAATGAATCTATATATAAGGT